>NZ_JANQTS010000057.1 GCF_030731595.1 Yoonia sp. | reverse complement strand
CTGCGAAGTCATAGAAGCCCATCTCGGACAACCAGCCGCCGCCCCACTGCCAGGATGCTCCGATTGGGTAAATCAGGCCGGTCAGAACAACAACGAAGATCAGGAATGGCCACAGCTTGATACGCTCAGCAAGTGTACCAGAAACAATGGACGCTGTCGTCGCACAGAACATCAGCTGGAAGAAGAAGTCCGACGCAACCGACGCATAATCCAGCGCAGCGTCAGCAGCCGCCAAACCGACGGGCTCGAGCGATGTTGGCGCAAATGTGCCGAACCAGCCGACAACGATCCAAGCATCGCCAGGATACATGAGGTTAAAGCCAACCAGCCAGTACATGATGGCAGAAAGTGAGTAGAGCGCGATGTTTTTGGTCAGCTGTGTTGCAACGTTCTTGCTGCGCACAAGACCTGCTTCGAGCATGGCAAAGCCGGCTGCCATCCAGAACACCAGAAAGCCGCCCACAAGGAACAGCAAGGTGGTCATCAAATAAGGTCCGATTTCATCGAACGTGGGCGCGGCAGCTTCCTGCGCCAACGCAAACGTCGGCAGCAGCATCAGCGCTGATCCGACGGTAAGTAGTTTCGTAAGTTTCATAGGTCTGTCCCCTCGTTCACGCACTTAAAGCGCGTCATCATTGGTCTCGCCGGTCCGCACCCGAAGGGCGCTTTCTACGTCGAGCACGAAAATCTTGCCGTCGCCGATTTTCTCGGTCTTGGCAGTTGTAGCGATGGTGGACACGACCTGATCAGCCATGCTGTCCTGCACAACGATCTCGAGTTTCACCTTCGGCACGAAGTTGACGGCATATTCCGCACCGCGGTAGATCTCGGTGTGGCCGGATTGCGAGCCGAAGCCCTTGATTTCTGACACCATCATGCCGCGTACGCCAACGGTGGTGAGCGCTTCGCGCACCTCCTCGAGCTTGAACGGCTTGATTGTTGCAATGATGAGTTTCACGTTCTTCCCCTTGCAAATTTTTCTACAGGCTCTCGTTTCGGCAGTGCCCGCTTGCAGGGAGACAAAAAGCGCGTGAACCGCGCAACGGCAAGCTAACGGGGTGGTCATGGAGGGGTCTTAACAAAGCCTTTTGCACAATTTTTGCACAAATTGGTCACTTCGCATAATAATTAAGCAAATAAAAAAGCTGGCCGAGGCGACTCATCCACGCTCTACATTTCAAACCAATGTCGCTATAGTCACAAAAAACAGACCAAACAGTCAGTCGAGCGGATCATGAGTGGAAATGGCAACAAGCGGCCCCCTTTGGTGGCCGAGCGGCGCTATACAGCCAAACCAGCGGCCAAAAAGAAGGCTCAGGCCAAGACTGCCGCCGCGAAACCGGCGGCGCGGCGCAAGGCGGCGCCCAAGCGGTCCAAGCCCCGTGGACCGTTGGGTTGGGTGCTGGCTCCGTTTCGCTGGATATTCAGGATTCTATGGGCTTTTACTTGGCGTATCGGCCTTGTCACAGCACTGATTATTGGCGGATTCTCGTTTTACTTCGCGGCACAATTGCCTGCATTTGATGATCTGGTAGATGGGCGCACCCGCGGCTCTGTCACGATGACAGATCTGCAGGGCCAGGTCTTTGCATGGCGTGGCGACCAATTCGGCGGGATGGTGACGGCTGAGTCGGTGTCACCCCATCTGAAGAATGCGGTGGTCGCAACGGAAGACAAGCGATTCTATCGCCATTTCGGTCTTTCCCCGCGCGGGATCGCCTCTGCCGTCCGGATCAACCTGCGCGAAGGGCGTGGCCCTTTGTCGGGCAACGGCGGATCGACGATCACCCAGCAAACAGCAAAACTGTTGTGCCTTGGTGTGCCGTTTGACCCCGACCGCTGGGAAAGCGAGGCCGCTTACGAGGCCGATTGCCGCCAAGGATCGCTTTGGCGCAAGGCCCGCGAGGCCGTTTTTGCGATCGGCATGGAGATTGCCTATACCAAGGATGAAATCCTGAGCATTTATCTGAACCGCGCCTATCTGGGTGCGGGCAGTCGCGGCTTCGAGGCCGCCGCCCAGCGCTATTTCGGTATCCCTGCCGCACAGGTCAATCCTGCGCAGGCCGCCATGCTTGCCGGTCTTCTGACAGCGCCTTCGGCCAATGCCCCGACCCGTAACCTTGAACGCGCCCAGAACCGCGCCGCCGTTGTGATCGGCCTGATGGAAGAACAGGGCAAACTGACCGCCGCTCAAGCCAATGATGCCCGCGCAAACCCCGCCACCCTTTCTGATGCGGCCCGCACCAACTCTGGCGGTTTCTTTGCTGACTGGGTCATGGACAGCGGACCAGAGTTCTTTACCCGCGACACTACCGAAGACGTGATTATCCGCACAACACTCGATCAACGCATCCAGAAGGCGGCAGAAGAGGCGCTGATCTCGGTTTTTGAAAACGATGTGAAAGAAGGCTCCGAGGCGCAAGCCGCCATCGTCGTGATGTCCGCCGATGGGGCTGTCCGCGCGATGGTCGGTGGCCGCAACATCAGCGCAACAGGCGCTTTCAACCGCGCCACTCAGGCGTTGCGCCAGACCGGATCGGCTTTCAAACCCTTCATTTATGCGGCAGCCCTTGATCTTGGCATGTCGCCATACGACCTGATTGATGATGCCCCAACGTGCTGGCAGCGCCGTGGATCACCGGAATGGTGCCCCGAGAATTATGACCGTGAGTTCAAAGGGCCGGTGACAATGGTTCAGGCCTTGGCCGAAAGCCGCAACATTCCCGCCATTCTGGTATCAGAAGACGTGGGCCGCGAACTGGTGCGCAATGTCGCCGCAGGCTTTGGCCTTGATGGCGACATGGCCGCGGGTCCTGCCCTCGCCCTGGGCGTATCCGAGAGTACTTTGCTCGAGATGACGGGCGCATTTGCGGGCATTCTGAACGGCGGCTCGCAGGTAACCCCTTACGGGCTGACGGACCTACGCTTTGTTGGCGACAGCTCCTCCCTGATGGATGCGCAAAGTGCCGGGATTGGCGAAAGGATCATCCGCCAAGAGGCCGCGCGGCAATTGACGTGGATGATGACGAAAGTCGTCGAAGAAGGCACAGGGCGACGCGCGCGCATTGATGGTTGGCAGATCGCGGGCAAAACCGGGACAACCCAAGGTTCGCGGGATGCGTGGTTCATCGGCTTCACCGGGGATTATGTGACTGGAGTTTGGATGGGCTATGACGACAATAGCCGATTGAGCGGTGTCACCGGTGGCGGCCTTCCCGCCACGATCTGGCGCGAAACCATGGTGCGTGTGCTCGAGGGCAAACAACCCACGGCTTTGCCAATGATCATTCCACAGCAACCGGCCAATGCCGGGGTCCTGCAAAGCCAAGGCGGCGAGGTCTTGGATCAGGATATCCTGAACCTGCTCGATAGCATCATAACGGGGGCGACAAACTGACGGCTATGAGCCGTTGGCGTCGCAGCGCTGGTAGCGAAACGCATAGCGGTTCCAGATCATGTAGATGCCAGTGCCTTCGGCATCTGTCATCAGCATAGCTCGCTCGGTCCAGGTCTCGCCCTCGCCCGAGCATTGCATGTCATAAAGCGTGGCATCCATATTCACGATGTCGACCGGGTTGGCCATGCGGCATTCAACGTCGACACCGTAAAAGATGTTCCTTTCGATCTTGAGCGCACCACCTTCGACCCCTACCAACGCACATTCTGCATTGGCCGTCTGCTTATAGACCCCGTCAAAAGGCCCCGCCGCAAGCATCGCTGGCGTAAGAACGAGGGCGAGCAGGATCTGTGAAACGTGCAATTTCATCATGGTTTCATCATTGCCCCGAATAAAGACATGGTTCAATCACTTATCCCTCTCGGAGCGATGACCACAAATAGCATTCACTCTGTTAGGGATTGGTATACGTTAGAGATGCATGTTGCATGACGACAATGGAGCAGAGACAATTTCATGTCTGACGAATTGACCGCCAAAGGCACCGCAGAACTGCTTGAAACCCGAAAGCAAAGCCGGAGCCTTTACTGGATGGTTGCGGTCTTCAGCCTGTTTGTAAATCTGCTGATGCTGACAGGTCCGCTTTATATGCTGAATGTCTATGACCGCGTTCTGAGCTCGCGGTCGTTTGAAACGCTGCTGGCGCTCTCGGTTCTGGTTGCGTTTCTATATGGTATGATGGGCATCCTCGATTTCGTCCGCGGGCGGGTGATGGGACGGGTCGGTGCGCGGTTCCAGGCAAGTCTGGACCGGCGGGTCTTTGCGGCTGTGCTCAAGGCGACCACCCTCAGCCGTGCACCGCGAGAAGCTGCGACGGGATTGCGCGATCTGGAAGCAGTGCAACGGCTGATCACCTCGCCTGCCTTGATGGCGCTCTTCGATCTGCCTTGGGTTCCACTTTTCTTTTTGGGGATATTCATCTTTCATCCGCTGATGGGGGTTCTCGCTGTGACCGGCGCGCTGGTCCTGCTGGTCGTTGCACTGCTCAATCAACTTGTGACCCGCAAGCCGCTTGAAGCCGCCAATGCGGCAAGCTTTTCCTCCGAGCAGCTTGGCACCCAGATCCGTGGCGAAAGCGAGATGGTTCATTCGCTGGGCATGCGAGGGGCGGCCTTTGACCGATGGCAACTGGCGCGGGGCAAGTCACTTGATACCTCGATCGAGGCTGCTGATGCCTCGGGAACTTTCACCGCTGTCACGAAATCATTCCGCTTGTTTCTGCAATCGGCGATGTTAGGGCTTGGGGCCTATCTTGTGTTGATCAACCAGTTGTCGCCCGGTGCGATGATTGCAGGCTCAATTCTTCTGGGCCGCGCCCTTGCGCCAATTGAAATGCTGGTCGGGCAATGGGCCCTGTTCCAGCGAGGCCGCGAGGGGTGGCGTAACCTTGCCGTGCTTCTGGGGCAGGTTCCACCGGATATGCCGCATACAGCCCTGCCAAGGCCCAAAGCCCGCCTGCTGGCGGATCAAGTCACCGTCGTGCCACCGGGGGAAAAACTGGCCGCCCTGCGGATGATCAGTTTCGAGGTAACCCCTGGACAGGCCGTAGGCGTCATCGGCACTTCGGGGGCAGGCAAGTCGACACTCGCGCGCGTACTCACCGGCGTCTGGCAACCGGTAGGTGGCAAAATCCGGCTGGATGGTGCCGCGCTTGATCAATATGACCCCGATGTACTCGGCCAATATGTGGGTTACTTGCCGCAACGGGTGCAGCTTTTCGAAGGCACGATCAAAGAAAACATTGCACGCATGTCGATGAAGCCTGATGACGCCAAGGTCGTCGCGGCAGCCAAAACCGCCGCCGCCCATGACATGATCCTCAAACTGCCCGATGGCTATGACACCCGCGTATCAGCGATCGGGGGGCGGCTATCGGGTGGGCAGCTCCAGCGGATCGGTCTGGCGCGCGCGCTTTATGGCGATCCGGTTGTAGTGGTGCTAGATGAGCCGAACTCCAACCTCGACAACGAAGGCTCTCTGGCCCTGAACCAAGCGATCAAATCACTGAAATCCGAGGATAAAATTGTGTTCATCATGGCCCACCGCCCATCCGCGATACAAGAATGCGACGTGTTGCTGGTGATTGAAAACGGCGCACGCCGTGCATTTGGCCCAAAGGATGAAGTAATGGCCGAAATGGTCAAGAACCATGGTGAAATCAAACGCAACGCAGGCAAGGCCGGAGGTGTAACATGAGCGATCCCACCGCAAAGCGATGGTCAGCCAGCAAACACCTGACGATTGGTGGCGCAGCGCTGGTGATCCTTGTTGGCGGCTTTGGCACGTGGTCGGTCATGGCCCAGATCACCGGCGCTGTCATCACATCCGGCCAGATCGAGGTGGAACGGAACCGGCAGGTCGTGCAGCACCCCGACGGCGGTGTGGTCGAAGAGATTCTTGTGAACGAGGGCGATGCTGTTGCGGCGGGTGATCTGCTGTTGCGGCTGGACCCAAGCGCTCTGCTGTCCGAACTTGCCGTCGTTGAGGGACAGCTCTTCGAGATACTCGCCCGGCGCGCCCGACTCGAAGCGGAACGGGATGGTGAGTCAGACCTGACTTTCAGTCCGGTGCTTTGGGAAGCCATGAACCCGGAGATCGAAAAACTGATGGAAGGGCAGGAACGCTTGTTTGAAGCAAGGCTCGAAACCAGCCGGAGCGCTGTTGAGCAACTGACCCAGCAGCGCGCGCAAATTGCCAGCCAGATGGATGGAATCCAAGCCCAACAAGCCGCACTGACCACCCAACGCGCCTTGATCGCGCAGGAATTGACCGACCAGCAAACACTTCTCGAGCGTGGTCTGGCGCAGGCCAGCCGCGTGCTGGCCTTGCAGCGCGAAGAGGCCAATCTGCTTGGCGCTGTGGGCGAACTGACCGCACAATCTGCACAAGCCGCAGAGCGGATGACAGAGATCGAGATCCAGATCCTCGGGGTTTCCTCCACCCGCCGCGAAGACGCAATTACACGCCTGCGGGATTTGCAGTTCAACGAGTTGGAGCTCTCTGAACGGCGGCGTACCCTGACGCGGCAACGCGACCGGTTGGACATTCGTGCACCTGTGTCAGGTATTGTTTACGGGATGCAGGTTTTTGCCCCGCAATCGGTCATCCGTGCGGCTGACCCTTTGTTGTTCCTGATCCCGCAAGACCGCCCGCTTGTCATCGCGACCCAAGTGCAGATCGTCGATATTGACCAGATTTTTGTCGGCCAGGATGTCACGCTGCGGTTCTCGGCGTTTGACCAAAGACGCACGCCGGAACTGAACGGCAAGGTCACGCTTCTGTCTGCTGATGCCTTCCAGAACGAAGCGTCGGGTCAATCTTTCTACCGTGCCGAAGTGCAATTGAACCCGGGCGAAATAGAGCGCCTGCCCGCTGATGTCACCCTGATCCCCGGCATGCCTGTCGAGGCTTTTGTGCGCACGGCGGATCGCAGCCCGATAAGCTATCTGATCAAACCGCTTGCCGATTATTTCACCAAGGCCTTCCGCGAGTCCTGATTGCACCCTGCCGCTTTGGCCGCTAGCGTCCGCGCAAATGACAGGAGATTTTCCATGAGCGTGATAGAAACCAAACTGGCCGAGCTGGGCGTGACTTTACCCGATGCCCCTGCACCGGCGGCGAACTATGTTCCCTATGTCATCGCGGGCGATCTGGTTTATGTTTCGGGCCAGCTTCCGGCCACTGCGGACGGAATGATCAAGGGCAAGCTGGGCGACGATCTGACCGCCGAAGAAGGTGCGGTCGCTGCCAAAGCCTGTGCAATCAGCCTGCTGGCGCAACTCAAAGCGGCCTGTGGCGGTGACATCGACCGGTTGGAGCGGGTCGTGAAACTGGTGGGTTTTGTGAATTCGACAGCCGATTTCCCCGATCAGCCCAAAGTCATCAATGGCGCGTCGGACTTTATGGTCGCCGCATTGGGCGACAAGGGCCGCCATGCGCGCTCGGCTGTCAGTGCAGCCAGCCTGCCTTTTGGCGTTGCTGTCGAAATCGAAGCGATCTTTCAGATCAAATGACCCTGCCTGCGTCTTTTTTCGCGCGACCGATCACGCACCGCGCCTTGCATGACCGCAAGGCGGGGCGGGTCGAGAACAGCCTCAAATCGATCGAAGCGGCCTTGGGCGAAGGCTATGGCATCGAAATGGATGTGCAGCTGACTTCTGACGGCCATGCGATGGTGTTTCATGATGACCTTCTGGATCGCCTGACTGCTGAAACCGGACCCGTCAGGGACCGGACGCGCGCAGAGCTTGAAACCATCCCGCTGACCGATGATGGTGGCACTATTCCCGCATTGGAAACCGTCCTAGCCCTTGTGGCAGGCCGTGTCCCGCTGCTGATCGAGATCAAGGATCAAGACGGCGAGATGGGTCCGAATGTGGGACCTTTGGAAAAGGCCGTCTGCACGGCCCTCGCCGACTATACCGGCGATGTGGCCTTGATGTCGTTCAATCCCCATTCTGTCGCTGCTTGCGCCGCACTTGCCCCCGATATTGCACGCGGCCTGACCACCTCAAGCTACGAGGCGCAGTTCTGGCCAGAGGTACCAGCGCCGGTGCGCGACAGACTGCGCGATATCCCGGACTATGACCGCGTCGGCGCGTGTTTCATCAGCCATGAGGCGAACGATCTTGACCGCCCCCGCGTGGCAGAACTCAAATCTCAAGGCGCGCGCATCCTGTGCTGGACCATCCGTTCGGCCAAAGCCGAGGCAGAGGCCCGCCGCATCGTCGATAATGTGACCTTTGAAGGGTATCTGGCTTGACGCCGCAGACAATGCGCACAAGTTGCATCCCATGACCGACACACCCATCGAGATCACGGCACATCCGACGATCAGCGCTATCGCCCCCGAAGACTGGGATGCTTGTGCATGTCCGGAAGCCCGCGATGGGCGGCCCTTTGACCCTTTCACGACGCACCGCTTTCTCAAGGCACTTGAGGATAGCAGGTCTGTGGGCACAGGCACCGGATGGCAGCCGCGCTACCTGACTGCCGTGCAAGACGGGCAGATCATTGCCGTCGCCCCGCTTTATGCCAAAGGCCATTCGCAGGGCGAGTATATCTTTGATCACAACTGGGCCCATGCCTATGAAAGCGCGGGCGGGCGCTATTATCCCAAGCTGCAGATCGCGGTGCCCTTTACGCCCGCGACTGGCCGCAGGTTTCTGACAAGGCCAGGGCATGAAGCCACCGGCATGTCTGCGCTGATCCAAGGTGCGGTGCAGATCGCGGCGGACAACAATCTTTCGTCGCTCCATGCGACCTTCTGCACCGAAGCCGAAGCTATTGCTGGGGCGGAAATGGGGTTGCTGGGGCGGATTGGACAGCAGTTTCACTGGGTCAATGACGCTTACACGGATTTCGAAGCCTTCCTCGGTTCACTGTCCAGCCGCAAACGCAAGAACATGCGCAAGGAGCGTGCCCAAGCCAATGCATTCGGCGGCGAGATCGTGAGCCTGACCGGGGACCAGATCAAACCGGAACACTGGGATGCGTTCTGGCTTTTCTACACCGATACCGGAAACCGGAAATGGGGGACGCCTTACCTCACAAGAAGCTTCTTTCGGTGCGCCCACGAGACATTGCGCGATGATATGTTGATGGTCTTGGCGATACGCGACGGGCAACCCATTGCCGGCGCGCTGAACTTTATCGGGCGTGACACGCTTTACGGGCGCTACTGGGGCTGTCTGGAACATCACGCCTGCCTGCATTTCGAGGTCTGCTATTATCGCGCCATCGACTATGCTATCCAGCACGGGCTTGCCAAAGTTGAGGCAGGCGCACAGGGCGAGCACAAACTGGCGCGCGGCTATCTGCCGGTCGCCACTCATTCGCTGCACTGGTTTGGCGACGCGGGCTTTCGCGACGCGGTAGAGCGCTATCTGGTGGCAGAGCGCGATGCGGTAGACCACGAAATCGAGGTGCTGACCAGCTATGGCCCTTTCCGCAAATCACATAGAGAGGAACAGCAATGACCGAGAAATTGACCGAGGCCGAACGGCGCGAAACGATTGAACCGCTGCTGGGTAATGGGTGGGCGATGGTCGAAGGACGTGACGCGATCCACAAGACTTTCGTGTTCAAGAACTTCGTCGAGGCTTTCGGGTTCATGACACGTGCCGCACTTTGGGCTGAAAAGTGGAACCACCATCCTGAATGGTCGAATGTCTACAAAACTGTGGACGTGACCTTGACCACACATGACGCAGATGGCCTCAGCGCGCTCGACGCCAAACTGGGCGCAAAACTGGACGCACTTGCCGGAGGCTGATTTGGAAACGCTATTGAACACCGTCATCTGGGACGGAAAGACGATTCAGGAACTTTTGTCACTTGAACTGCTGTTGTCGTTTTTTGGCAGCATCCTTGGTGCGATGTTCATCCTGTTTGTTGGCTTTGTCGTCGGGGGCTGGGTCCGTCGTCGTTTGGTTGGGATCGGCGGCCGGAACAAACACCTTGATGAAACGCTGTTCAGCTTTTTGGGCAATGTGGCGCGCTATATCGTCATCGCTTTTGCAGTTCTGTTTGTTCTGAACACTTTTGGCATTCAAACGACATCTGTGGTCGCTGTCATCGGTGCGGCGGGTCTGGCCATTGGTCTGGCGCTGCAAGGCACCCTGTCCAACGTGGCCGCTGGTGTGATGATCGTCTTTTTCCGCCCGATCAAACTGGGTGATTTCGTCGAAGTGAACGGGCAGATGGGGACCGTCAAGGACATCACGCTGAACTTTATTGAACTCGCGGCGGTCAGCAATGTGCAGATCATCATCCCGAATTCGCAGGTCTGGGGCAATACGATCGTCAATTATTCCAGCTACAAGACGCGGCGGGCGGAATGGACCTTTGGAGTGGGCTATAGTGCCAACCTCAAGCGGGCCGAGCAGACGATCCGCGATACGATCATGGCCGATCCGCGTGCAAAGACCGACCCCGAACCGTTCATTCAGGTGAATAATCTTGGCGATTTCTCGGTGGATTTTCTGGTGCGTGTCTGGTGCGACAGCGGTGACTATTTTGCGTTTCAGGCCGATATGAAGCGGCAGGTGAAAGAGGCGTTGGATGCCGCCGGGATCGATATTCCGTTCCCGACGCGCAAAGTTTTGCAAGTGCATGCATAGGGCGGCATCGCCGCCGCCCTAAACATATTAGCCAAGTTCAGCAAGCAGGGTCTCGCCTGCGGAAATCTCGCAGACACCCGGGCTTTCTTCAGCGTTTAGGATGGACACGACGCCGTCTTCCACCAGCATAGAATAGCGCTTGGAGCGGTTCACAAAACCGACCGCAGCCGCGCTGAAGTTCATGCCGATCGATGTCGTGAATTCGCTTTCCGCGTCGGCCAGCATTGTGATGCCAGTGTCTGTCGCGCCAGTGTTTGCGCCCCAAGCCTGCATGACAAACGGATCATTCACAGAGATGCAGATGATCTCATCGACCCCTTTGGCTTTGAAGTCGTCATAGGTCACCATGAAGCTGGGAACATGCGCGGTAGAGCATGTGCCGGTATAGGCGCCTGGCAAGCCAAAGATCACGACCTTGCGGCCTGCAAGCTTTTCGGCCAAAGCCACCTGCATCGGCCCGTCGTCCCCCATCATCAAAAGTGTCGCATTTGGCAAAGTGTCGCCGGTTTTGATTGTCATATCTGTAGCCCCTGTTCGCAATTGTCCTTGTCGTCGCTTCACATATAGAGTTGCGCAGATCAAGAGCCAGAAAAGCAAAGGTGATTTCTTATGCCCCATGTCGTCGTTGTCGGAGCAGGCCAAGCGGGTGCATCTCTTGTGGCCAAATTGCGCTCCGAAGGATTTGAGGGAGAGATCACCCTGATCGGGGCAGAGAAAGTCCCGCCCTATCAGCGCCCTCCCTTGTCCAAAGCCTATCTGCTGGGCGAGATGGCTGAAGAACGGCTATACCTGCGTCCTGCCGAATTCTATGCAGACCATGATATCACCTTGCGGCTTGATACGCGGGTAACAGGCATTGATGCGGCTGGCCGGACCGTGACCCTCAGCGATGGGGAGGTGATCGGCTATGACGAACTGGCGCTGACTGTTGGCGCACATCCCCGCACCCTGCCTGCCGCCATCGGAGGCAATCTGGAGGGTGTCTTTGCTGTCAGGGACCTAGCCGATGCCGATGCGATGGCCCCTGCATTCACTCCCGGTAAACGGGTCTTGATCATCGGGGGCGGCTATATCGGGCTTGAGGCTGCGGCGGTGGCGTCAAAGCTTGGCTTACAGGTCACCTTGATCGAAATGGCAGAGCGGATCTTGCAGCGTGTGGCGGCGCCGCAGACCTCTGATTATTTCCGCGCGCTGCACCAAAGCCACGGCGTTGACATTCGCGAAGGCATTGGCCTTGACCGCCTGCTAGGCGATACGCATGTGACCGGCGCAATATTGACCGATGGCACTGAAATCGCGATTGATTTCGCCGTCGTGGGCGTGGGCATCAACCCTGCGACCATCCTTGCTGACAGCGCCGGTCTGCACGTCGGCAACGGGATCACGACCGACAGCTACGGCCGCACCTCTGATCCGCATATCTGGGCGGCGGGAGACTGTGCCTCTTGTATGTTCAAGGGGCAGACCATCCGGCTCGAAAGTGTCGGCAATGCAATTGACCAGGCCGAGGCCGTCGCCAAGAACATCATGGGGGCGGATGCGCCATACACACCGAACCCTTGGTTCTGGTCGGATCAATACGACTGCAAATTGCAGATCGCGGGGCTGAATATCGGCTATACGGATGTCTACGTGCGCAAGGGCGATGCGCAAGGCGCGCAGTCGAACTGGTACTATAACGGCGCGACATTACTTGCCGTTGATGCCATGAACGATGCCCGCAACTACATGATCGGCAAGCGGTTGATCGAAGCGGGGCGCAGCCCTGACCCTGCCTTGATCACCGATCCTGCCACGGACATGAAAGCCCTGCTCAAGCCGTGAGGATCATCGGCGGCACCCATCGCGGCACCACCCTTGCAGCGGTCGGCGAAGGTGACTTGGCCGCGCATCTGCGCCCCACAAGCGACCGTGTGCGCGAAAGTCTTTTCAATGTTCTGCAAGGCGGGCGCTTTGGTGATCCGGTCAGCGGCGCGCGGGTGTTGGACCTTTTTGCCGGGACTGGCGCGCTGGGGTTAGAGGCCCTATCGCGCGGTGCCTCCCATGTCACATTTGTCGACAGCGGACGCGTTGCGCAAAAGCTGATCCGCGAGAATGTGGCCAAGCTGCGCCGTGCGCAAGACACGACTTTGATCGCAGCCGAGGCCAGCAAACTGCCACAAGGTACACCCTGTGGTTTGGTATTTCTTGATCCGCCTTATGGCCAAGATCTGGGCGGCAAGGCACTGACGGCGGCGCGCGAAGCTGGGTGGATTGCGCCCGGCGCCCTTGTCGTCTGGGAAGAGGCCCGTGCCCAGATCGCACCCCGGGGCTTTACAGGTCTGGACCAGCGCCGCTATGGCGATACTTGGATCACCTTCCTGCGCGCCCAAGAGTGATTTGCGCGAAAGGCTCCTTGGCGCTAGACTTGTTCCATGACGGACGCGACCGACTTCTCGAGCATCCCCTATGTACGCCAAAGCAAAGAGGCGCGTATGGTGTTGCCTGCGCCCGTTCACTTTGGGGCACCGGTTCTGATTTCCGACTGCGCCAGCCCGCTTGCCGGAGAAACGCTGTTGAGTTTGCTGTGGAAACGGCTGGATCAGTCGACCGACCCAGAAGACCGGAATTTCTAAAGCAACTCTGCCGGTGCCACCCACCAGCTCATTTCCGCCACCTGCACGATCCGCGCCACATGGCGGGCTGTCGCCATATCCTTGACCAAGGCAAAACAAGTGGCCCCTGACCCTGACATGCCCGCTGCTGCAACGGCAGGCAGGGCCTTCAACTTTGCAAGAGCCTGGGTGATCTGTGGTGCAATAGCTTCGGCAGGGGCCTGCAGGTCGTTGCGTTGCCGGGCAAGCCAGCGCACAAATCCGTCAAAATCAAGCCCCTCGGGGAGTTGGCCCATCGGAGAACCTTCTTTCGATGCCAATCCCTGAAAGACAGCGCCGGTCGGCACATCGACAGGGGGGCGCACCAGTACCAAGGCGCAATCGGGTAGTTTGGCGATCGGCGACAGGACATCGCCGATCCCTGACATACGCACCGGTTTGGGCGCGCGCATGCACACCGGAACATCCGCACCCAAGGCCACAACTTCGGGTGCCATTTCAGAAAGCGGGGCAACCTCCCAGAGCTCGGCGAGCAGTGCCAGCGTTGCGGCGGCATCGGACGAGCCGCTGCCGATCCCTGCGGCATGCGGCAAGTGCTTTTCAAGGGTGAGCCATGCGCCCTTGCTGACGCCGCGCGACTGACGCAAAGCCTCGGCGGCCCGCATCATCAGATTGTTTTGATCGGTCGGAACACCCGGCGAAAACGGACCATTGACGCTGATCCGCAGATCGGGCGCTGTCGTCGCGGCCAATTGATCCGCCACACCTGCAAAGACCACAAGACTGTCTAGTAGGTGATAGCCATCTTCACGCTGTCCGGTCACGTGCAAGGTCAGGTTAACCTTGGCGGGGGCGCTGGCCTTAATCGTCGCCATGGGCGACACGGATGGGAGCACGCCCCTCATCTAGCAGAACCATGTCCAAACCACGCGCCAACTTGTCACGAATACGTATAGCTTCTGTTTCTTCCGGCCCGAAAGACAGGGCGCGGTGCCACTGGAAACGCGCCTCTATCTCGCGGCCAACAGCCCAAAAGGCATCGCCCAAATGGTCATTGATCACCGGATCGACAGGCTCGAGCGAGGCCGCCCGTTCAAGGTGCACGACAGCCTCGTCGTAGTGGCCAAGCTGGAAATAAACCCAACCCAGACTATCAACGATTGCGCCATTGTCTGGGCGCGCAGCGGCGGCAATCTCGATCATTTGAAGCGCTTCATCCAGCTTTTCACCGCGCTCGACCAGCGAGTATCCAAGATAGTTCAAGACCTGTGGCTGGTCAGGGCGCAAGGCAAGCGCTGCCCTGAAATCCGCCTCCGCAGGGGCCCAGTCATCCAGCTTATGATAAGCAATCGCACGGGTATAATAGACGAACCACTTTGCAGCACTTTCATCATCATAGAGTGCCAAAGCTCGGGTATAGGATGTGATCGCATCGTCATAGCGCTCGGCCTGCCGCAGCGTGTCGCCTTTGGTAGCGTAGACTTCGGGCAAGTTGGGATGCGTGCGGCTCAGAGCCTCCAAGACTTCGATCGCGGCGTCGTACCGCTCTGCTGACCGCAGCACAGCGGCGCGCCCCAGTTCAGCTGCGTGAAATGACGGATCATCAGGCGAGACCGAGGCATAGGCTGCGTTGGCCAAATCATGCTGCGCCATGTCTTCAAGAATGCCCGCGACCATCAGGACGGCAGGGGTGTTCTCTGGCCGCAGGTACGTCGCAGCCCGCGCATACATCAGCGTAAACTGGTCTGGCGCGTCGCCCTGAACAAGACCAGCGATCACAAGCATCAGTTCTGACATGCCTTGCGCAGGGGTCCGCACAGCATCATAGGCAACGGCTGCACCTGCCGCCAATTCGGCGCGCAAGACCGACACCCTCGAATCAGGCTGGCTTCCAAACACGGAATCAAGAACCGCCAAGGCGTCGTCATTGCGGCCCAACTGGCTGAGTATCTGGGCGCGGGCAATCGCACTTTGCCGGCTGTAGCGCATACCAATCGGGGCGCCCGCGACAAAAATCGCCTCTGCGCCTTCGAAGTCACCAACAGACGCCAGAGCATAGGCTTTGTGGGTCATCCCATAGGCACCCATGCCCTCGGTCTCGATCACTTGGTCGAAACTGGCCAGCGACCGGTTGATATTGCCCTGCCCAAGGTGCGCCCAGCCCTGTGATAGCCCGTCAACAAGCGGGCCAACATTGCGCCCCTGTTCGAGTGCTTTGAAGATATCTTCCCAGCGTTCTGCCTTGAAATCTGCAATCTTGAGTGTGAGATGCGCAATCTGCGAGTCATAGCCCCGATCCACCATTGCCTGCGCAACAGGGATCGCGCGGTCCATCTGATCAAGCGCGATGAAAGAGGTCATCGCATTTTCAAGCAGATATGCGTTGCCCGGATCTGCTAGCAAGCTTTTCGTGAAATACCGCGAGGCCACAGCGAAATCATTGAGCAAGCCCGCTTGACGAGCCGCAAGGTAAGACCCCGCATCAGGGTCAGCCACCGCAGGGCTGGTGCCGGTGACAACAAAAGCAAGGAAAGCCGCTGAAATTGATCTCTTGAACACTGTTGGTCTGATCCCCTGCCTTCATTAACCCGCACCCTAGTAATACTGAGACTGGTATGCAAATCCGTCAAAGTCATGGCGGCAAAATGTTGCGTGTCAGACAAAGATGGAAAGGATCGGCAGCAGAATGCTCTACACAGAACAAGGTTGCTCAAAACACAAGCAGACAGACCATCCGGCCCGTCCGCTCGCCCTGCCAATACTGCCCGCCCGCACCTATTAAATATGGCACTTTACGTTAGAAACGACACTAAGCGATGAACTGATTCGGCGTCAAGTGACTGATTCGCTGATCTGTCAACTTGTTGGTGCGTAAACGCGGCAAAGCGGGTCCACAGGCACCGGACTGACCAGAAATGGTGTTTCGGGTGGCATCCCGCTTTCTTCGACCCAGCGCCCATTCAGGCAAAAATCCTGTGCAAAGTTACCCAGATTGAATCCAAATCCGGGGTTTCCACAGTCGTCAGCATTGCCATTGGCATTCCAGGCTTGGCTTACACCCAAGCCCATCTCACCCGGTGTCATGAACACACTGCGTGCCGGGTCATAGTTCAGGAACCAAGAGGCGTTCTCTGCGCGGGCAGCCATATCCCATTTGCCCAGCAGCAGCCCGTCTTGGTAGCCTGCGATCCGGAAGAGTGTCACGTCGTCCTGGGTCACAACGGGTTTGTTCAAGGCGCTCGGATTGATGCTCATCTGGCCCGTCATGGTATAGCCATTTGATCCTTCCCAGCAGAAATAGAAATCAGCCGCATGGGCATTGCTCGCCAGCAAAGATGCTGCAAGGGCCAGACCGCGCATCATGTGTTGTTTTCCCGGATGACGTGGCCCGCCAGATAGAGTGATCCACAAATCAGTATCCGCGCGTTGGGTGCCTTTGCTTTGATCGCACTGATGGCCGCTTGCACCGACCCTGCGATCTCCGCGTCCAGCCCGACCTTGGCTGCCTCGGCTGCTGTTTGCGCGGCGGGGATTGTCGCCGCCTCACCGGGAATCGAGACTGCGGTGAGGCTATCCGCCACGCCAGCCAGATGCCGCAGGTATCCACCGATGTCTTTGGTGTTCAGCATCCCGCAGATCAAATGCGTCGGGCGCGGGGGCATTTGCTGCAAGGTCTGGGCCAAGGCCAGACCGGCGGCGGGGTTATGCCCGCCATCCAGCCAAAGCTCTGCCGGTTGCGCCAAATCGACCAATGCGCCCTTGGTCAACCGCTCCATTCGTGCGGGCCAATAGGCACGGGTGATGGCCGCCTCGCAGGCGGCCTCGTCCTTGCCCAGCGCCCGCAGTGCGGCGATCGCCGCACCCGCATTCATCACCTGATGCGGCCCTGGCAGATTGGGCAGCGGCAGATCCAAAAGACCGCGTTCGTCCTGATAGATCAGCCGGCCGCGCTCGGTGCTCACATGCCAATGTTGCCCATAGGCAAGCAGCGGCGCACCCAGTCTGGCGGCGACCCTTTCGATCACATCCATCCCTTCGTCATGCTGCGGACCAACGACGCAGGTCACACCGCGTTTGATGATCCCTGCCTTTTCGCCCGCGATTGCGCCAAGCGTGTCACCCAGAAAGGCCTGATGATCCATGTCCACCGGCGTGATGATCGTGAGGGAGGGTTGTGCGATCACGTTCGTTGCATCCAAACGACCACCTAGCCCTACTTCAAGCAGGGTGTAATCGGCAGGTGTTTCCGTAAAGGCCAGCAATGCAGCCACTGTTGTAATCTCGAAATAGGTGATCGCCTCGGGGCCGTTGGCGGCATAGCAGCGATCCAGCACGTCTGTCAGGGCAGGCTCTGAAATCAATTCACCCGCCAGTCTGATACGCTCGTGAAATCGGGCCAGATGTGGGGATGTATAGGCGTGAACAGCGCTCCCGCCTGCCTCCAGTCCCGCACGGATCATCGCCTGCGTTGACCCTTTGCCATTGGTTCCCGCCACATGGATGACGGGCGGGAGGCGATCCTGCGGATTGCCAACAGCCTCCAACAGTCGCCACACACGATCCAAGGTCAGATCAATGACCTTGGGGTGCAAGGCCATCATCCGCGCAAGGATCACATCCGAAGACATGGTCACTTTGGGTCTTCTGTTACTTCGGTGTCCTGTGCAGCGACAGGTTTGATGTCTGGAGCAGGCAGATCGCCCTTAACGGGAGGCTCTTGCTTCATCAAGAGCCGCACAATCGTGACCAGTTCATCCTTGAGGTCGTTGCGCTTGGTCACACGGTCAAGCATGCCGTGATCCAGCAGGTATTCGGCGCGCTGGAACCCTTCGGGCAGCTTTTCCCCGATGGTCTGTTCGATCACACGCGCACCAGCAAAGCCGATCAATGCGTTCGGTTCTGCGATCTGAACGTCGCCCAGCATCGCATAAGAGGCTGTTACACCACCCGTTGTCGGATGGGTCAGGACGACGATATAGGGCAGCCCTGCCTCTTTGAGCATTTGTACCGCAATCGTTGTACGCGGCATTTGCATCAGGCCAAGGATACCTTCTTGCATGCGCGCACCGCCAGCAGCGGAAAACAGGATCAGCGGACGCTTAAGCGCAATAGCCCGTTGTGCCGCCGCAACAATCGCATTGCCGACATACATCGACATCGAACCGCCCATGAACGAGAAATCCTGCACCGCAACAACAACGCCAGTCCGGCCCATGTCGCCTTCGGCCACCAGCATCGCGTCTTTCTCGCCGGTTTTCTTGCGCGCTTCCTTGATCCGGTCGGTGTACCGCTTTTGATCGCGGAAATGCAAAGGATCGGCCACAGGCTCGGGCACCGCGACCTCAACAAAAATGCCGCCATCAAAGATCGACCGCAACCGATCGCGCGCACCAATTGCCATGTGATGATCACAATTCGTGCAGACATTGAGGTTGTCCGACAACTCGCGGTGAAACAGCATCGTGCCGCAGCTATCGCACTTGGTCCACAGGTTGTCTGGCATCTCGCGACGCGAAAACAGCGAGTTGATCGTGGGGCGGACGTAGTTGGTAATCCAGTTCATAAGCGGGCCTTTGCGGGGTTTGCGCCTGATGAGATATGATGGAGCGGCACAGAATGCAATCAGCGCTGAATAGCAATGCGCGCTGCAAGCCACATGATTGCGACGGAAAGTATCATCGTCAAAAGCTGAAAAACCACCCACGGGCTCCACAAGGCCGCGATGCCTAAGCTGTAAAGTTCCGGATCCTCATAGGGGTAAAGAAACAACGCCACACCCGAAGACGGCCAACCCTGCACACCAACGACAAGCAGTGCAAAGGCGTTATTGGCCAGATGCAAACCAATCGCGGCGCCCAGATTTCCCGACCGCGCTGTCAGATCCGCGCAGGCGATCCCCAACGCTGTGGCCCAGAGTGCCCAAATTGTCCCGTCCGCTGCGCCGTTCCCGTTCCAGAAGTGCAATGCGCCAAACATCGCAGACGGCACAAACATCCACGCCCACCGGCTGCGCGAGATACAGGCAAACTGCTGTTGCAAGTAGCCGCGAAAGATAATCTCCTCGGTGCCCACCTGGATCAGCAGCGCAAGGATCGCAATCGGCACCAAGACGACCCAAGCCGCAAAATCGCGCACTTCGGCCAGATCGGCCGTGTTGATCCAGGGTGGAAGAAACTCCAGTATTAGGAGCCAGACTGCAACAGCCCAAGCGACCCGAATGAGATCGCGCTTTGCCTCGGATGCAGGGCCAACCAGCGACCAAAACCCGCGCCGGTGCAGCAACCGCAGCAAGACCAGAAAACCTATCGCAGAGACACCAAAGGAAAAGAACTGCGCCAAAGTCCCGAAAGCGGACGTGCCTTCATAGAAAGCGTCGACAGCAGTCTCGGTGGGCAAAAAGGCTGCGAAGACGAAGGGCGAAAGAGCAAATACCACTTCGAATGACACAACCATGACCAAAACGCGCCAAATCTCGGGCGTTTGCCAAGCGGGCCGAATAAACTCTGCGTGCGGAGCGTAAGGGTCTGTCATGCGCGACACTAATCTGGCTGATATCTTGGCTGCAACCGCATGTTCCGGGCTTGCGCAGGGCCAGTGCAGTATTTAGACCGATTTCAACCATTTCCGGAGGAGAATGAAGATGCCAAGAGACCAGGTCGACAAGACACACCTGCCCAGCCGCCATGTCACCGAAGGGCCCGCACGCGCGCCACACCGGTCCTACTTTTACGCCATGGGTCTGGATGAGGAAGCGATCAAGCAGCCTTGGGTCGGTGTCGCAACATGCTGGAACGAAGCGGCCCCTTGCAACATCTCTTTGAATCGTCAGGCACAAGCTGTGAAGCTGGGCGTCAAAAAGGGCTATGGCACACCGCGTGAATTCACGACAATCACGGTCACGGACGGGATTGCCATGGGCCACGAAGGCATGCGGTCTTCACTGGCATCGCGTGACGCGATCGCCGACACTGTTGAGCTTACGATGCGCGGCCACTGCTATGACGCGCTCGTCGGTCTTGCTGGCTGCGATAAATCTCTGCCGGGCATGATGATGGCGATGGTGCGGCTGAACGTGCCGTCTGTATTTATCTATGGTGGTTCGATCCTGCCCGGTCGCCTGAATGGCAAAGACGTGACCGTTCAGGACGTCTTTGAGGCTGTCGGCAAACACCAGGCAGGCAATATGACCGACGCGGAACTCGAAATCCTTGAGCGCGTCGCCTGTCCTTCGGCTGGTGCCTGTGGTGGCCAGTTTACCGCCAACACGATGGCCTGTGTATCAGAGGCGATCGGCCTTGCCCTGATGAACTCTTCCGGTGCCCCTGCGCCCTACGAGAGCCGCGACCACTACGGCGTCGCCTCTGGCGAGGCTGTGATGGAATTGATCGAAAAGAACATCCGTGCCCGCGATATCGTGACACGCAAGTCGCTGGAAAACGCAGCCCGCGTTGTGGCCTGTACAGGCGGGTCCACCAATGCCGGTCTGCACCTGCCAGCAATTGCGCATGAGGCGGGAATTGATTTTGACCTGATGGATGTCTGCGAAATTTTCCGCGACACACCTTACTTTGTGAACCTCAAGCCCGGTGGCGACTATGTGGCCAAAGACCTCTATGAGGCGGGCGGCGTGCCGGTCGTGCTCAAGGAACTGCGCAAGGCAGGCCTGATCCACGAAGACTGCATGACTGCCTCGGGTCGCAGCATCGGTGAAGAGCTCGACATGATCAAAGGCGAGGCGGATGGCAAAGTGATCTATCCTGTCGAAACGCCCATCACCCCAACAGGTGGCGTGGTCGGTCTGCAAGGCAACCTTGCCCCCGAGGGTGCGATCGTAAAGGTCGCAGGCATGGCCGCAGATGAGCAGGTCTTTACCGGCCCTGCGCGTGTTTTCGAAAGCGAAGAAGATGCCTTTGAAGCCGTCAAGGCGCGCCAGTACCAAGAGGGCGAAGTGCTTGTAATCCGCAACGAAGGCCCTTCCGGTGGCCCGGGAATGCGCGAGATGTTGGCAACGACCGCCGCACTCTCCGGTCAGGGTATGGGCAAAAAGGTCGCGCTGATCACGGACGGCCGCTTTTCGGGTGCAACTCGCGGTTTCTGCGTCGGTCACGTTGGGCCAGAGGCGGCACATGGTGGACCCATTGGATTGCTCGAAAACGGGGACATGATCACGATCAACGCGATCACAGGCGCGTTGACGGTCGATCTGACTGATGCGGAACTTGCAACGCGCAAGGCCAACTGGAAAGGCCCCAAGGACACGATTTATGCCTCTGGCGCCTTGTGGAAATACGCACAGTTGGTCGGTGGCGCACGGCTGGGCGCAGTCACGCATCCCGGTGCGAAGCATGAGAAACACATCTACATGGACCTCTGACCGGATGCTCAGTCCACGCCTCGGTGTGTTGGGGCTGCTGGCGATAAGTGCTTGCAGCCCTGGAACACCGGCAAAGTCCGTGTCTCTTGCAGATGGGCAGATCATCGCGACAGCGCCCAGCGGTTATTGTATCGACGACATTGCGAGCCAGTTGAACAGCGATTTCGCGGTTCTCGCGCCTTGCGCATCTTTGGGTGAAGGCACGCCAGCGCCTGACGTGCTGGGCCTTGTCACATTGCAGGTTGGACCGGCAGAAAGTGGCGCGGTCGCCCAAGATGAACTGGCGCTTCGGGATTTTCTGATCACGGATGCAGGCGCAAGTTTGCTAAGCAGCGAAGGTGATGCGGCAAAGGTGACAATTCTCTCGACACAAGCTTTCAACAATCAAGTCATGGTACATTTCGAAGATCAGGGCACGCCGCCGATCGCAGGCTTGCAGGACGAAGAGTGGCGCGCCTTTGCGGATATCAACGGACGGTTGGTGACAATCGCGGTCCGCGGTCTTGCAACAGCACCGCTGCGGGACGGGCCAGGGGCGGGTTTGTTGAAATTGATGCTTGCGGGGGTCAAATCCGTGACCCCGGACACACCGCAAACAGCATCAGACGCCTGATCGGTTTTCATTTCGCGTCGGCTTTGGCACAGTTGCAGTGGCCAGACCAAGGATATAGAGCGCCTATGCTGTTTTCGCCGAACACCCGTCTTGGACGGTTTTTTCATCGCCGCAACATCTTGCGATGGCGCAAGGCTGCGCGGGCGGCGTCAAAAACCGATCTTGCGACCCTGTCTCGATACAATGAGATTGCGAAAAAACTGATCCGTCAGGTCGACAGTTTCCACCTTGAAGCTGAAGGCAGGCTTGCCCTGCCGCCTCTTGGTGCGACGACGTTCCCCCGCCCTCCCGGTTCAGACTGGCACTGGCGTCCGAAAGCTTGGCGTGGCCCGGTCGCTATACGCGGCATCGCACCTGCCCTTGCGAAAATGGAATTGAGCAATGAACTGGTGATCTTTCATGATTGCAAAGAGGCAGAGATCATCTTGCGTCAAGAGCGTAATATGCGCGAGATTGATCTTTCTCCATATAGAGTTGACCTCGAAGTATTCCATTTTGATGGAAGCTATCTGTCTTTGGTCGTCGAAGTCCCGCCTGAATCATGCGAGAATCTCAAGAAGAACCATCTTATCCGACTTGCGGCCATCATCGAACGCGAGCGGCCAACCACAATTTACGCCCGCCTGAACGTCAAGAACGGGCCGAACACAGAGCAGGTACTGCTGACCCTGCCCGATGCGACGACCGAAACCATGGTGGAGTTCGATCTGGCCTATAGCGGTTTGAACCAGCAGCGGGTCGAGCGCATGTGGGTTGACCTCATGATCGAGCAGCCGGCCATGAACAAGATCAGTTTCCGGGACCTGACCCTGTGCCGCTATCCGCGGGCAGAGATTTGAGGACGAACCAGATGAGCAGCAATCTACTCGTGAATGCGCAATTGAAAGCCGGAGTCTGGGAAGGCGAGCTTGCGGGGCCGCAGGACGCGCAGCCTAGTGTTCAGGTCACGCACCGTGATGCGCCTCTGGAGGGGCTCACAACAACCTTTGACGCTGCGCGCAGCCTCTGGCGCATCCGTGTGCCGATCCCCGCAGATTTGATCAGCGATGGTGTGCAGACATTCGTGATGCATGACGGCAGCCGTGCAACGATCGGCACGCTTTCACTGATTGCGGGCGAACCGCTTGCCGACGACTTGCGCGCCGAAATTGCGCTCTTGCGGCATGAACTCGACCTCCTCAAGAAGGCTTTTCGCAGGCACTGCGACGAAAAGTAGACGCGGCAGTACGTCACATGCGGCATGTTGGATCACAATAATACAGCCCATAAACTCATTGTCAGAACGACAACCAACCCGCCTTTTGACCCGTAACAGAAGCGTTAACAGGGACATGAAAGGACACCCAATGAACCGTCGCTTTGTATTGAAATCCACACTTCTCGCCGCTGGCCTTGCTGCTATGGCCGCTTGCGCCCCCATGATGGAGAGCGAGCCAGATATCGTCGATATCGCCGCATCCAACGGCAGCTTCAACACGCTCGTTGCCGCTGTTACGGCTGCAGGCCTCGTTGACACACTCAAAGGCCCCGGCCCGTTCACCGTCTTCGCGCCGACAGATGCAGCCTTCGCAGCTCTGCCCGCAGGGACCGTCGACAGCCTGCTGTTGCCAGAGAACAAGGACCAGCTTGTCGCGATCCTGACCTACCATGTGGTGCCCGGTGCGGTGACCTCTGACCAACTCGCCGGTCAGCGTCTGAGTGTGGCCACCGTCAACGGTGCAAACGTCCACATCGACGGTCGCAACGGCGTGAAAGTCGAAGATGCAAACGTGACGACAGCGGACATCATCGCATCAAACGGCGTGATCCACGTGATCGACAGCGTCTTGCTGCCATAAAAGAAACCTAACCATCCCTACCGCACATTCGCCCCCGAAAGTGGTAGGTTTTGCTCCAAGAGGGCAAGCAAGGCCCTGTCGCTGAAAAGCGGCAGGGTTTTTGTACAGTGCACGTCCGGTTTTGCCTTGGCGAGAGGTCAGGTACCCGCCTAGCCCGAATGTTTCGTTTTGTTGCGACGCGCACTTGTCGAGAAGTTATCGCGGCGTCAACAACTGCATCACAAAGCAAACCGGCACCAAATCAAAGGTTTCCCTTGCTGGGCCTCTGTTTCGAAGAGCAACTTTCCGACACCTCCGCAAAACCACTTACCGCAGCAGCGCGCCCAACCTCGCGATCCCCGCCTCAATTGTCGCTTCATCGGCCAGAGAAAAACTCAGCCGGATCGTGTTACCGCCTGAGCTGTCCGCATGAAAGGCGCGCCCCGGCACAAAGGCCACTCGCTGGGTTTTCAGCGATTTCGCCAGCAAGTCGGCTCCGTCCATACCGCGCGGCAGGGTGATCCAGATGAACATCCCACCCTCCGGCTTTGTCCATGTGACACCTTCAGGCATGTGCAGGGCGAGTTGCGCCAGCATATGATCGCGGCGCGACCGATAGACAGTCCGCAGTTTGGCCACGTGATCGTCAAAGATCGTTTCGGCCACCCGCGCAATCGCCATCTGGTTGATGGTCGACGAATGCAGATCGGCGGCCTGTTTCATCAAGACAAGCTGGCTGATGACAGGTTTTGCGGCGACAACCCAGCCGACCCGCAAGCCCGGTGCCAGCGTCTTGGAAAAACTGCCGCAATAGATTGTCCGGCAGGCTTCAATGCTGCCCTTCTGCGCGATCTCAAGCGCCAGAATCGGCGGGATCGCCTCGCCATCGTAGCGAAGTGACTGATAGGCGGCATCTTCAATCACGGCGATATTCATCTCGTCTGCAAGGGCCAAGACAGCATCGCGCCCCGCCCGATCAATCGTCTCGCCCGTTGGGTTGGCAAAATCGACCGACATATAGGCGAATTTCACGGCGCCGCCCTTGGCCGCAGCGGTTTCAGCATAATCCGCCGCACTGCGGTTCCCACCCGGTTGGAGACGGTCATACTGAGGCTCATAGGCGTTGAAGGCGCCCAATGCGCCCAGATAGGTAGGCCATCCGACAAGGGCGGTGTCACCGGGCGACAGGAAGAGTTTGCCCAGATAATCCAGACCTTGCTGCGAACCCGAGGTGATCAGGATATTGTCGATGTCGCAGGGAATACCCAGTTTACCCATCTCGCCCGCGATCCAGCGGCGCAGGGGCGCATAACCTTCGCTGACGGAATACTGCAAGGCTTCGTTCTGGCTGCTGCCACTGAAAATGCCGGCAAACGCATCCTGAAACGCGGCTGCAGGAAAAAGCTTGGGATCAGGGATGCCACCCGCAAAGGAAATAATATCCGGCTGATCCAGCAGTTTCAGCAACTCGCGGATTTCGGATGCTTTCATGCGCGCGATCCGTGTCGCGAAAACCTGCGTCCAGTCCATGATTCTCTCCCCCCGACCACATCTCGGTCAGGGGCAGATTGGCGGAAATTCCACTTAAGTCAATATTGCTGACTTAGTTGTCCGTCAGACGGGTAGGCCCAAGCGCATTCAGCCCCTTGAGGATATCAATGGCATAGGCCAGCTGATAGTCATCCTCGCGCAAGGCCGCTGCTGCCTCGGCGCGCGCGCGATCTTCCTCGATCTGGCGGATTTCATCCTCGGTCAGGCTGTCGTTCGACAGGGCACCGCGCAGACCTGCTTCGGTGCGCTGCTGTGTCTCTTCGCTATCGACTGTGTCATCCACACGCGGGCGCGGCTGTTCGACGATAATGTCAGGTGAGATGCCCAGTGACTGGATCGAACGACCCGATGGCGTGTAGTACCGTGCCGTTGTCAGGCGCATGGCCCCGTCTTGGCTGAGCGGCACAACCGTCTGAACAGACCCTTTCCCAAAGGAGTTCGTACCGATCACAATCGCGCGGCGGTGGTCCTGCAACGCCCCTGCCACGATTTCAGATGCAGATGCAGAGCCGCCATTGATCAAGACAACAACAGGCTTACCTTCGGCCAGATCACCGGGTGTTGCGTTAAAGCGATCACCGTCAGAGGGTTCGCGGCCCCGCGTCGAAACAATCTCGCCCGCATCAAGGAAGGCATCCGACACATAGACGGCCTGATTCAACAGCCCGCCCGGATTATTGCGAAGGTCCAGAACGACCCCGTCGATATTTTCGATGCCACCAGCTGCTTCGATCTGCTCGGCCAGACCGTCACGCAGGTTCGGGAAGGTCTGTTCGTTAAATGTGGTCACCCGCAGGACGACAGCATTGCCCTCGGTCCGACTGCGCACGGCTGTCAGCTTGATCGTGTCGCGGATAATCGAGACATCAAAGGGTTCCGGCTCGCCCTCGCGCACGATGGTAACGATGATTTCAGCACCCACGGGGCCGCGCATCATCTGCACGGCCTCGTCCAAAGTCAGGCCAAGGACGCTGTCACCATCAACGGCAGTGATAAAGTCACCCGATAGGATTCCGGCTGCATCTGCGGGGGTGCCATCCATCGGCGAGACAACTTTGACCCAGCCCTCTTCCTGAGTCACCTCGATACCGAGACCGCCAAATTCACCCGATGTGCTGACGCGCATCCGTTGCGCAGCCTCTGGCGACAAATAGCTGGAGTGCGGATCAAGCGATGTGAGCATGCCGTTAATGGCGGCCTCGATCAACTCGCGGTCATCCACCTCTTCGACATAGTTCGAGCGGATCCGCTCGAATATATCTCCAAAAAGGTCCAGTTGCTCGTAAACGCTGGTGCTGGATCTTGATTCTTGCGCCAGAAGAGGGCCGGCCAATTGCGTCGTCGCCACCAATCCAAGAACGGCACCACCTGCTGCAGCCAACATTATCTTTTTCATCGCGTTTCCTTACCTACTCGAGCGCAAACCACGCATCGGGGTTGACAGAACTCTGCCCCTGTCTGACCTCAAGATAAAGGGCCTGCACGGGTTGTCCCGTCTCAAACCCTGCATTTTCAGTCAAAATACCGTCATCATATCCTTGTACCGCTCCCAAAAGCCCGATCGGAGCCCCTGCAGGCAAGACTTGCCCAGCCGTCCCGAACACTTCTGCAAAGCCTGCCATAACAAATAGAACGTCCGCGGCAGGTTCAAGGATCACCACGGTTCCATAATCCAAAAGCGGCCCTTCAAAGAGAATCGTTGCGGGCACTGGCGTCGTCACCAGGGCGCGCGGTGCCGCACCAATACGCACGCCCTCGCGGCCACTGCCGTCATCCGGCAACACCACCCCTTCGACCGGCAAGGGCAGATTGCCTTGGGGGGTGAGGACCGTTGTTTCCTCGGGGCGGGTCGCAGCAACCTGCGCCGCAAAAGTGTCCAGCGTTTGCGCGCTTGCCACGAGCAAAGCGGTCTGCACCGGATCATCCTCGAAGCGGGCCGGCAGATCGGTCCGTTCGGAAACCGCTTGCCCCAAGGCGGCGCGCGCCGTCTGTGCGCCCTGCAAACCATCGGCGAGCGTTTGCGCCGCAGCTTCTTGTGCCGCCCTTAACGCGCGGGTTTCATCCAAGAGCTTTGTCACTTCGGCCACCTCTGCCCTGAGCCCGGGCGTCACATCCGCCACCAACATCCCGGCACGTGCGCTGTTCAACGGGCCTTGCGGCCCAGCGCGCAGGACCGGTTGCGGTGTCGTGCTGATCGCGGACAGAACGCCAAGCAGTTGTGACAGCGCCTCGCGCCGCAACAGCAATTCGTCAGTCAGGATCGCTTCTTGCAATGCGATATCGCGCTGCCCTTCACGCATGGCAGCAAGTCCTGCTTCATAGGCTTGCACCGTCTGCGTCAGGGCTGCGATCCGGTCGCGCGCGCTTTCGGCGGCGATCAGTTGCTCCTGTGCGGCTTGTATTTGCAATGCCGCGTCTTGCGCAGCCTCTTGCGCCACTGCAGGCAGGCCAAGGAAAACAAGAAGGGCCGCCAATCGGATCATGTGACGATCAAGCTCCGGCCTGTCATTTCGGGTGGCAAATCCAAGCCCATCAGGTCCAGCACCGTCGGCGCCAGATCAGCTAGCCGTCCGTCACGCAGTTGCGCCCCCGCAGGTCCACCGACCAAGGCAACGGGCACAGGGTTCAACGTATGTGCCGTATGCGGCCCACCGGTTTCCGGATCAATCATCGTTTCACAGTTGCCATGGTCAGCCGTAACAATCATCGCACCACCCGCTTTCTTGAGGGCCGCCAGCACTGCGCCCAACCCTTGATCGACGGACTCGCAGGCTTTGATCCCTGCGGCCAGATCGCCGGTGTGGCCTACCATATCAGGGTTAGCGTAATTGGTGACGATCAGGTCATATCCGTCTTCAATCGCCTTCACGAAATGCTCTGTCACTTCACCCGCCGACATTTCGGGCTGCATGTCATAGGTCGCAACCTTCGGCGACGGAGCCATGTAGCGGTCTTCGCCCTTTTCCGGCACCTCGATTCCCCCGTTCAGGAAGAATGTCACATGGGGATATTTCTCGGTTTCAGCCAGCCGGAACTGGCGCAGCCCGTGCTTTGCGACCCATGCGCCCAGCGTGTTCTGGATATCGCGCTTGGGGAAAACCGTATCGAACCAAGCGTCATGTCTGTCAGAATAGGTGACCATGCCCAAGAGAGCTGCAAGGTCGGGCTGCTGCCGCGCGAACCCGTCGAATTCAGGATCAGCGATGGCAGCAAGGATTTCGCGGGCGCGATCAGAACGGAAGTTGAGGCAAAACAGTCCGTCGCCTTTCACCACACCGGCAAAGTCACCAATCACGGTGGCGGGGATGAATTCGTCAGTCTTGCCATCCGCATAAGAGGCTTCAATCGCCGCCTCCGGCGTGTCGGCATGAGCACCCTCGCCATTGATCATGGCGTCATAGGCCGTCTCGACCCTTTCCCAGCGATTGTCGCGGTCCATCGCATAGTAGCGCCCGATCACCGTAACGATCCTAGCACCTGTTGGCAGACCTGCCTCAAGCGTTGCCAAAAATGCCAATGCGGAAGATGGGGCCACATCACGGCCATCGGTGATCGCATGGATCGCCACTGGCACCCCTGCATCGGTGATGGCCTTGGCGGCAGCAATCATGTGGTCAAGATGCCCGTGCACACCACCGTCGGACACGACACCCAGCAAATGCGCCGTACCGCCGCTGGTTTTCATCTTGTCGATAAACCCGACCAAAGCAGCGGCGGTAAAAAACGACCCGTCCTCGATGGACAGTTCGATCTGACCGAGGTCCATCGCGACAACACGGCCTGCGCCGATATTGGTATGCCCGACTTCGGAATTGCCCATCTGCCCACCCGGCAGTCCCGCATCACGGCCATGGGTCAGAAGCTGCGCATGGGGTCCTTGCATGATGGCGTCAAAATTGGGGGTATGGGCCTGTTTGGGTGCGTTCCCTGCGACCTCATCACGTAGCCCCCAGCCATCTAGGATACACAGAACGACGGGTTTTGGGGTTGGCATCGCAAACTCCTGTTATTTTGGGGCAGGTGTAGCGCATCCTCGCGCGGGCCGGAATAGCTAAGCGCGATGATAGGGGCCACCGGCAAGAATTGACGCGGCGCGGTACAACTGTTCGGCCAGCATGACGCGCACCAGCATATGGGGCCAGACCATCTTGCCGAAACTCAGCGCGGCATCGGCGGAGGCCAGCAGATCGGGATCAATCCCATCCGCGCCACCGATCACGAAACTGACGTCCTGCCGCCCCTGATCGCGCCATGTGGCCAAAAGCTGGGCAAAGTCAGGCGAGCTCATCACCTTGCCGCGTTCGTCCATTGTGCAGATCAATGCGCCATCCGGGACCGCACGGCGCAGCAAAACAGCCTCGGCTGCCATGCCGCCGTTTTTCTTGTCTTCGACTTCGATAAGTTGTGCAGGTCCAAGGGCCAAGGCCCGCCCTGTCCGGTCGAACCGGGTAAGGTAGTCGTCGTATAGGTCACGCTCCGGGCCTTGGCGCAAGCGGCCCACAGCGCAAATCTGGACGCGCATCAGCTGGCGGTCGCAACCCCGGGCTGCCACATCTTTTCAAGCTGATAGAATTCGCGCACTTCGGGGCGGAAGATATGCACGATGACATCGCCCGTATCGATCAAAACCCAATCGCCGGTCTCTTTGCCTTCGGTCTTGCAGATGACCCCGAATTCCTGCTTGATTTTGTCAGCCAGCTTTTCAGCCATGGCGGTGACCTGACGGGTCGAGCGCCCGGATGCGATGACCATATAGTCGCCCATCTCGGATTTGCCGCGCAGATTGATCTGCACGATGTCTTCGCCTTTGTCGTCATCAAGAGATTTGAGAACAGCCGCCAAAAGGGTTTCGCTGGTCGCAGTTTGCAGAGCATTCATAGCGATTGCTCCGGTTTTGGCTGATGTTTCAGCCGCGGTAAAAAAAGACAGTTCATTGTCCTCCTTGAATAGCGCCGTCATGACCCCGGCGCGGGGCATACCCTGAAACTAGCAACGCTTGCTGTGTTTTTCAACAATTCGCTTGAAGGCAAGCGCCCGTCTCGCGGATTCGCGCGGGGTCTGCAACCACTGAAAGCGGGCCATTGCACCGCCGTGGCAAGAATACACCGCCCTATCGTCGTGGATCAATGAAGGCCTTGCCATCAGGCACCGACAGCGCCGCGGGCAGTTTTTCCATCGCCTCGGAAAGGGGAACTATGCCAGCAACATCCGTTTTCCAAGCGCCACTGACGAACCTCTCTTGGATTTCCACAAAGCCTTCGCGCACGCGATCAGGGCCCACCTGCTTGATCCAGCGCGTCAACCAAAAACCCTCGATCCGCTTATTTTGAAAGATCAGTTGTCCCAGTTGCGTCAGCTTCGGCGCTTGGGTCGAGAGTTTGCCATAGTTCACCCACTGCGCGTGATTGGGCATAACAAAGAACAGATCAGCCGTGAACTGGTCTCCGACTGCATCAAGAATGACCCGCGGTTCCAGAAGTTTGAAGATCGCACGCGCTGCCTCCATAGCATCCGGAGCAGAACTCACGATTACCTCCGCCGCACCCAGTTTCCGAAGCGCCGCCGCTTGCTCGGCCCGTCTGACAACGGCAATCGGGGCCACGCCGTGGTCTTTGCCAAGTCCAATCAGGAGCTTGCCCAGTTGCGAGCCCGCCGCGTTCAGAACAAAGCTGTCAGCGCGGCTTTGCTTGACCAGATCGAACATCGCGATGGCGGTGAGCGGGTTTACCAACTGGCCTGCCGCATCCACCTCGTTTAACTCAGGGCGGCAGGGCACCAACCCGCTAACATCGGTCATCGCATATTCCGCCCAAGCGCCTGACGCACTGGCAAAAAAGCTGACGCGCTGTCCCAAAAGGGGCGTATCGCCCGCGACAACTTCGCCTACCGCCTCGAAACCGGCGGGGCTGCCTTTGATCCGGGGTTGGCCATACTCGCCCTTGATAAAGTGGATATCGGACGGGTTCACAGCCGCCAGATGAACCTTGATCAGAGCTTGGCCTTTGCCGGGGGTTGGCACGGGGACTGTCTGATCGGCCAGAAAAGGCGTCAGATCATCAATCTCTGGCCCCGTTTGCGTACCGGAATAGCCGTCGTGCAGTTGCACCAAGGCGCGCATTGTCTCTGGAATGCTCATAGATCGAAGGTCGCAAAAACTGGCGCGTGGTCGCTGGGTTGTTCCCAGCCACGGGCCGCGCGCAAGATACGGCTGGAATGGGCCGCGTTCTTGATGTCAGGCGTGGCCCAGATGTGATCGAGCCTGCGGCCTTTGTCGGCCTCATCCCATTCTTTGGCGCGATAGGACCACCAACTATAAAGCCGCCCGTCGGGAATATCGTTACGGGTGACATCGGACCAAGCACCCGCATCCATAACTTCGGCGAAATGCTCCACTTCAATCGGTGTGTGGCTGACGACCTTGAGCAGTTTCTTGTGGTCCCAGACGTCATCTTCGCGCGGCGCGATATTCAGATCACCAACGAGGATGGATTTCTCGGGCTTCATCGCGTGATAGGCGTCGCGCATGTCAGTCAGATAATCGAGCTTATTGCCGAATTTGTCGTTCACCGTCCGGTCCGCCACATCACCGCCCGCAGGGATATAGTGGTTGTGGATCGTTACACCGTTTTCGAGCTTGGCTGCGATGTGGCGGGCATGGCCAAGCTGCGCGTAATCTTCGGCCCCTGCCTCGACCATCGGGATCTTGGAAAAGATCGCAACGCCGTTATAGCCCTTTTGGCCGCGCGCAACCATATGGGTGTAGCCAAGGGCCTGAAACTGCTCCAACGGGATTTTGTCGACTGGGCTTTTGCATTCTTGCAGGCACAGCACATCGGGGGCTTCTTCCTGCATCAGCTTTGCGACGATGCCTTCGCGCAGGCGGATCGAGTTGATGTTCCATGTGGCAAGGGTGAAGGGCATAAGGCTGGTACTTTCTGAAAGGCTTGAGGGGCTATAGCAAAGCGGCGGACGGCTGTATCCGACCTGTTACGATGTCGCGCCGGTTGGTCACTGGTGGCCGCATCCGCGCGATAGCGGCAGGATGATTGGGGTCCAAGACACCAAGCTTGACGAGAATGGCGCTGATTGCGGCCTCGCTGGCGCGGGTCGCCCCGTCTACAATCTTGAGGGCAACACCAAGCCGCTTTTCGGGGATGATCGCGATAAAGACCCCCTCGGCGCCGGTCTTGATCGCGACCTTATGGTTCATCGCGCGCATCAGATCGGTACAGGCGCCGGTCTCGCCAGCGACAAGTTCGGGGAAGGTGGCCATGGCCGCGACAAGCTTGGCAGCCGCCGTGCTGCGGGTATCAGACCGATCCTGTGCGCTGGCAAAGAAAGCCATGGCGCGGGCAAGGCCGTGCAGGGTGCAGGCGTGGTTGGGCGCGGAACAGCCATCAATGCCGTACATCGGGCTGGTTTCCTGCGTCACCTCTTCAAATGCCGCTTTGCAGGCCTGCTGCACCGGATGATCGATCAATTCATAATCCGGCCCGGCCTTCAGATGTTTGGTCAGCGTTAAAAAACCTGCGTGCTTGCCCGAACAATTGTTGTGAATCTGGCAGGGTTCCTGAAAGGCACGGATCACTTTATAGCGCGCGTCTTGATCTCTTGGCATCTCTGGGCCACAGCGAAAGTCATCATCGCTCAGGCCCAGATCCTTGAGCCAAGCACCGATGCGATCGGTGTGAATGGCCGCCCCCTTGTGCGAGGCGCAGCACAGGGCAAGCTGTTCACCAACCAGATGCGCCCCCGCCCCGCTTTCAAGCAATGGCAGTGCCTGAATCATTTTGCATGATGATCGAGGATAGATCAGAGCCGTCGGATCGCCCCATGCGTGGATGATTTGGCCTGTGTCATCACACACAACTGCGTGACCTTGGTGGACGCATTCCAGAAGGTCTCCGCGCCAAACTTCAACAAGATCTACCGGTTTCGCCATTTTTTTGCCTCTTTGGATTGTATATCTCGGCCTTGCAGCCGCCCCTTTGTCGTTTGGGGGCTTTCCCCGAAGGGCGGTTTTTTGCTAGGCTGCAAGCTATCGAGTTGAAACAAGTCTCGCCAGTCGAAAAGGTGCCGTGAGATGCACCAAGGCTGTAGGGGGCATCCAGAGGCAAGGACAGCTTGGAGGCTGTAAGATGATTTTAAAAATTTCACGTATGATTGGTGTGGCAGCGGCTGTGGTCTTTGCGGGTACGGCAATGGCGCAAGAGGTCAGCGACAACCGTGTGTCGGCGGAAACGGACTGGAGTGTGTTTGTTGAGTCCAACCCGGCTGAGTGCTGGGCTGTGTCGGCCCCGAAAGAGACGCTGAATACGCGCGACGGGAATACAGTGGACGTGCGGCGCGGCGATATCCGGCTGATCGTGTTCTATCGCCCTTCAGAGAACGTGAATGGTCAGGTGATGTTTACCGGCGGGTATCCTTTTGCGGATGGTTCGACTGTCAGTTTCCAGGTTGGAGACACCACTTTCCAGATGTTCACCCAAGGTGAAACCGCTTGGCCCGCGACCGCAGAGGACGACGCCAAATTCGTTGCGGCTATGAAGCGCGGCGCGAATGCTGTGCTAACGGCGCGTTCGGGACGTGGCACACAAACGCAAGATACCTTCAGCCTGCTGGGCTTTACCGCCGCAGTTGACGAGGCGGCCAACCGCTGCGCGGGATGACCAAATTTCAAGAAATTTGATCAGGCCTCCGGCGGGGATATTTGGGCTCGAAAGAAGTTGGACGCGGTTTTCTTGTGAAGGCCGCGTCTTTCTCTTATATGCAGGGCTAATCCCGTTTTGAGAGTAATCCCATGGACACCAAGGCCCCGATCACGCAGGACGTGCTGACTATTCCGCGCAAGCTGCCCGATGGTCCGACAAACCTTGTCGGCCTGACCCGTGACGCCATGCGCGACGCCTTGATTGCCGCGGGCACGCCGGAAAAGCAGGCCAAGATGCGGGTGGGCCAGATCTGGCAGTGGATTTATCACTGGGGCGTGCGTGATTTTGCGCAGATGACCAATCTGGCCAAAGACTATCGCGTGATGCTGGCTGAAAACTTTGTTGTGGCGATCCCCGAGGTTGTGACCCGTCAGGTATCCGAGGATGGCACCCGCAAATATCTGGTCCGTATTGCTGGCGGGCATGAGGTCGAGGTGGTCTATATCCCCGAAACCGACCGCGGCACGCTGTGCATTTCAAGCCAGGTCGGCTGTACGCTCACCTGTTCGTTCTGCCATACCGGCACGCAGAAGCTGGTGCGCAATCTGACCGCCGGTGAAATCATCGGGCAAGTCATGGTCGCCCGCGATGATCTGGGTGAATGGCCTGTTCCCGGTGCGCCCAAGGATGAAACGCGGCTGCTGTCCAATATCGTGCTGATGGGTATGGGCGAGCCGCTTTATAATTTCGAAAATGTCCGTGACGCGATGAAGATCGCCATGGACCCTGATGGTATCCAACTGTCCCGCCGCCGCATCACTCTGTCCACCAGCGGTGTGGTCCCTGAAATTGCCCGCACCGCCCAAGAGATCGGTTGCCAGTTGGCGATTTCATTCCACGCGACGACCGATGAGGTCCGCGATACGCTGGTACCGATCAACAAACGCTGGCCCATCGCAGAACTGCTTGATGCGCTGCGCACCTATCCCAAGGTCAGCAATTCTGAGCGGATCACCTTTGAATATGTCATGCTGGACGGCGTGAACGACAGCGATGCCGATGCCCGCCGCCTGATCAAACTGATTGACGGTATCCCGGCGAAGATCAACCTGATCCCGTTTAACGAATGGCCCGGCGCACCCTACAGGCGGTCCTCTAACAACCGCATCCGCGCGTTTGCCGATATCATCTACAAGGCAGGCTATGCCTCGCCCATCCGCACACCGCGCGGAGAGGATATCATGGCGGCCTGTGGCCAGCTCAAGTCAGCGACCGAACGCGCCCGCAAGAGCAAGGCGCAGATCGCGCAAGAAACTGGCCTTTAGACAGGGGCCAGCAATGCGCGCGCTTCATCCGGCGAGAGCGGCGCAGGGCGATCACAGCTTGTGGTCAAGTCTACAAACCGTCGTTCTTCGCCTGCCTTAAGGATACTGGTCATCACGTCGACAGCATGCACCGCAAGGTCGATGCTGCACCGGTGCGCACGGCCTTCGGCGATCGCTGCCGCCATATCTGCAAGCCCCGCGCAACGATAGTTGGCCCGATCTTCCTGGTTGGGCACGCCAAAGGGGTGATCCCATGCGGGAAGTGCGGTGATCTCCTTGTCTTGCCCGCCAATCTCGACCGCGCCTCCGAAAAAGTTCGGGTCCGGCACGAAAAGCGATCCGGTCTCGCCGTAAAGTTCCATATTGGCATGACGATGCGCCCAAACGTCCCAACTGGCCCCCAAGGTCACAGTGGCGCCATTGGCGAATTCCAGCAGCGCGTGGATGTTGGTGGGCGTGTCCACCGGCACGGTTTCACCCAAACGCGCGCCATTGCCGATTGTGCGCGTGGCAAAGGTCGCTGTGGCCAAAGCCGCAACCGATCTCACGGGGCCAAGCAACTGGATCAGGTTGGTCACGTAATAGGGGCCGATATCAAGGATCGGTCCGGCCCCCGGTTGATAGAAAAAGTCCGGATTGGGGTGCCAGGCTTCCATACCGTGGCCCATCACGTGGCAGGTCCCCCCGATGATCTTGCCCACATCGCCCGCATCTATCGCAGCGCGCGCTTGCTGATGCGCGCCACCCAGAAATGTATCGGGTGCGGATCCGATCGCAAGGCCCTTGGCCGCTGCCAGTTCACGCAGTTCTTCGCCTTCGGCCAATGTCAGCACAAGCGGCTTTTCGGAATAGGCGTGTTTGCCCGCCTCAAGAATGCGTTTGGTGACTGCGAAATGCACTTCGGGGATGGTCAGGTTCACGATCACATCAATGTCGGGCGCTTTGAGCAGGTCTTCGACCGTATCGGCCCGCAAGCCAAACGCGGCCGCACGCGCGCGGGCGGCGTCCATGTTGATGTCCGCGACCGCCCGTAGCGCGAGCGATTTGAACATCGGGGCCAGCGTGCAATAGGCCGTTGAGATGTTGCCGCATCCGATGATGCCGACGCCAAGCTGTGTCATGTTGCGTTCCTTAGAAATTCTGGATGGCGGCAAGGCTGCGGGTCGCAAACCGTCTGTCATCTTTGGGGTTGTCGTGTTCGACCACGTAGTGATCAACGCCTGCCGCTTGCAGCGCGGCATGGATGGCTGGCCACTCCATGATACCGTGGCCCACGTCGGCCCAGCCGTCTTCGTCGGTGCATTGCCCGTCTGGGGCGATGTCCTTGACATGGACCGTGCTGATCCGGCCCGCGTATTTCTTGATCCAAGCGACCGGATCATGACCCGCGACACGGACCCAGCCCAGATCAAGTTCGAGCAGCAGATCGTCCGAGGCGGCGGCGATCAGATCAAGCGGCATCTCGCCCGTTTCGGTCGCGTCGAACTCGAACGCATGGTTGTGCCAGCCAAAGGGAATGCCTGCATCGCGCAGCGGCTTGCCCGCCTCGGCCAACCGCTTGCCAAAGGCGATCCAGCCTGTCGTATCGGTCGGGCGCATCTCTGGCATGATATAGGGCACGAAGGCTTTTTCGATCCCGAGCGCCTTGATGATGGCAATTGCAGCCGCCGGATCATCCTCGACCATATCAAGGGCAAAATGGCTGCTGGTCATCCGCAGCCCTGTGGCGTCAAGACCCGCCTTAAGCGCATCCAGATCACCGAAGAGACCGCCATATCCTTCGACTTCCTGATAGCCTGCCTCGGCAAGCATTTTTAGCGTGCCAGCCAGCGGCGGGTGATTGCGTGAACAATAAAGCTGATAAGAAATATGGGTCATCTTGCGGTCCTTCTAGGCGTAAGTGGCGCTGTGCAAATCGCGCAGCACAAAGGTTGGCGTGGCATCGGCGGTTGCTGGCGTGAAGGTCACGGTCACGTCTTGGCCCGGCAATAAGGTGAGGGCGTTTTGATCAAAGCGGCCAGGCACATCGGCCTCGACGGCTACGAAAAGGGCGAGCGATTTGGCGGTGATTGTGATCCGGTTGCCGTTGATCGAGTGGGTCAGTCGCGGTGGCAGCAGGTTGTAGTTCTTGTAGGGCCTTGGCGCGAATGTATCCTGGCCTGCATGTCCGCCTGATGTGGTCCAGGTATAGTGGAGCATTTCGTCCGCGTTCACCGCATCGGCCGGGATGGTCAAAAGCATTTCGGCATCTGCCCCGATCTGTTGGGTCGCCTCACCCAGTGGTCTGATCGTGCCGTCCATACGCAGAGCGACGGCGCAGACCGTGACATCATGGACGCCGGGGGTGTCGTTGATCGCACGCAGTTGGATTTGTGTGTCCTTTGGTACCGCTGTCACCAGCACAGGCGCAAAGAAGTCTTTGGCCATGTGGTGCAGCAGCTTCCAGTCGCCTCCGTGGTTCAGTGACGCCCAAGAACACACCGGCCAAGTATCATTCAGCTGCCAGATCAACGTGCCCATGCAATGCGGCTTGAGACTGCGCCAGTGGGTGACCGCCGTCTTGATTGCCAGCCCCTGCTGGACCTGAGACAGGTAAACAAAGTCGTCAAAGTGCTTCGGCCAGCGGAAATAGCGGAACATGGTTTCGGCAATCCGTGCATTGCCACCTGCGTTCTTCTGATGGCTTTCCAGCACGGGGGCCGCGATGTTCTGGTCCTCGGGTGCCGCAAAGCGCCGGATTGCGTTCATCGACGGATAGCTTTGAAAGCCGAACTCTGAACAGAAACGGGGTGACACATCGCGGTAATGATCAAAGTCGCGCCCTTCGTGCCAGACCGACCAGAAATGCATATCGCCCGATCCATCATCGTGCCATGCATCGCCAAAACTCATCGGCCCCGGTGAGGGGGATGAGGGCCACCAGATGGCCTTGGGGTCAGCCTCTTTCAGAGCAGCCTCGATGCAGCGGTTCAGGCGATCGTAGTTCACAAGATAGCGGTCGCGGTCGGCGCGGGTTTCTTCGAACCACGACAGCGAGCCGATCAATTCATTGTCGCCACACCACAGCACCAGACAGGCGTGATGCTGCAAACGATCCACGTTTTCAATGACTTCTGCGCGCACTTCGGCCAGATAGGCATCGTCAGAGGGGTAGATGTTGCAGGCGAACATAAAGTCCTGCCAGACCATCAGCCCAAGTTCATCGCAGAGGTCGTAGAACCAGTCATCCTCGTACCGGCCCCCGCCCCAGACGCGGATCATGTTCATGTTGGCATCTACGGCGGACTGCAACAAATCGCGGGTCTTGGCGGGTGTGATCTGTCCGGCTAGCGCATCAGCAGGGATCCAGTTGGCGCCCTTGGCAAAGATATCGCGGTCGTTGATGCGGAATTTGAACCCAAGGCCAGCGGCGTCTTTTTCGGTCACCAGCTCCGCCTTGCGCAAACCGATGCGGCGCGTGGCCTTTGCCGATGCGACGGATACCTCGAGCGCGTAAAGCGGCTGATCGCCTTGTCCTGCGGGCCACCAGAGTTTGGGGGCCTTTATCTGAAAAGAAGCCGTACAGGAACCGTACAGAACCTGTCCATACACCGTCTGCCCATCAATCGTGACAGCCGCCTCGCCCTCGTAATTGCTGACGGCGACAGTGATCGCCAGTTCGACACGATCCTTATGGTGGGTCTGGTTGACTGTGATCCGGTCGATGCGCGGCGCGGCACTGGGTTCGATCTGCATCACGCCGTAGATACCGAAAGGCGCAAGCGCGATATTCCAGTCCCAGCCGTAATCGCACTGGGGTTTGCGCAGCATATTCACATTGGGGATCGGATTGTTGGTTTTCTGATAGGGCAGATAGAACGGGTGCGCTGCCTGTTTTTCGGCGGCGACAGTGATGGAGGAACGGAAAATCACCGTAATCTCGTTGGTACCGACCCTGGCCACTTTTGACAGGTCCACGCGGTAGCTTCGAAACGCGTTTTCACAGGTCAGCACCACCTGCCCGTTCACCATGACCGTCACAACCGTGTCGACACCTGACAAGACCAGATCGACTGCGGTCTGGGTCAGATCAAACTGGCGGGTCGCCCGCCATTCCCGCTCTGCGATCCAGCGCAAATCATATTCGTTTCGGCCCCAATACGGGTCAGGGATCAGGCCGGCATCATACAGGGCACTTATCCCGTCTGTGGGTAGATGCATCGCGCAGGCATAGTCCCCGCTGGCGTCGGACAGAGACCATTCACCTGCCAGACCTATGGGTGTCACAGACGGTCCTCGGTTGCTTTGTCGAAAAGCGATGCGCGGGACGGATCGATCCCGATCTCAATGGTTTGCCCGGCCTTAACTGTGGCCTGCCCATCCATCCGGATGCGGAAAAGATGATCGCCCAGTTTGGCGTAGACAAGCGTGTCCGACCCCATCGGTTCCACCAGATCGACATCGACGTGGTATTGCAGCGGCGCATTGCGCACCAATTCCCCCGTGACGATATGTTCGGGACGGATACCGATCACCGCAGGCCGGTCAGCGGTTTGCGGTGCGGCAAATTCATAGCCCGTCATCGGCATGGCCATGTCATCGACCTTGAAAACCCCCGCTTCCAGATGCCCTTCAAGGAAGTTCATCGAGGGGCTGCCGATGAAGTCAGCCACATAGAGGTTGCGCGGTTTGTTATAGATTTCGTCAGGGCTGCCCAACTGCATGATCGCCCCGCCTTTCATCACCGCGATCCGGTCAGCCAATGTCATCGCCTCGACCTGATCGTGGGTCACATAGATCATCGTGTTCTTAAGCTGGTTGTGCAGGCGCTTGAGTTCGACACGCAGATCAACGCGCAGTTTGGCATCAAGGTTGGACAATGGTTCGTCGAACAAAAAGACGTCCACATCCCGCACCAAGGCCCGCCCGATGGCGACGCGCTGCCGCTGACCACCCGACAAGGCACCCGGTTTGCGATCCAGCAGTGGCCCGATTTGCAGGATTTCAGCCGCGCGTGCCACCCGCGCTTCAATCTCGTCTTTGGGCAGTCTGGCGTTCTTGAGGCCGAAAGACAGGTTCCCCTTCACCGTCATCTGCGGGTAAAGCGCATAGGACTGGAACACCATGCCGATCCCCCGCTCGGACGGTTCGGCCCATGTCACGTTCTTGCCCTTGATGAAAATCTGACCGTCGGTGACTTCAAGCAATCCGGCAATGCAATTCAACAAGGTAGACTTGCCGCAGCCTGACGAGCCAAGCAGCACAAGGAATTCGCCTTCGTTGATGTTCAGATCAAGGTTTCGCAGGACTTTGACCGCCCCGAATGAGAGATCGAGTTGTTTGATTTCGACGGAATAGCTCATCCTTTAACGGCTCCTGCTGCGATGCCACGGACGAAGAGTTTCCCGGAAGCGAAGTAGATGACAAGTGGCACAAGGCCGGTGAGAAGTGTGGCCGCCATATTGACGTTGTATTCCTTGATCCCCTGAACCGAGTTGACGATGTTATTCAGCTGCACCGTCATCGGATAGGTGGCCGGTTTGGTGTAGATCACCCCGAACAGAAAATCGTTCCAGATGCCCGTCACCTGTAGAATGATCGCCACCACAAAGATCGGCAGTGCCATAGGCAACATGATCTGGAAATAGATCCGCCAGAACCCTGCCCCGTCGACCCGTGCCGCCTTGAACAATTCTTCTGGCACAGAGGCAAAATAATTCCGGAACAGCAGCGTCAGGATCGGCATCCCAAAGATCGTATGGACCAGAACCAGCCCCCCCAGATCACCCATCAGGCCAATCTCGCGCAGCAGGATCACGATGGGATAGATCATCGTCTGGTAGGGAATGAAGGCCCCAAGGATCAGGATGGTAAAGAAGACCTCGGACCCTTTGAATTTCCAGTTGGACAGCGCGTAGCCATTCACCGATGCAATGGCGATGGACAGCACGACCGAAGGAATCAGAATTTGCACAGAGTTCCAAAAACCCCGCGACAGCCCATCACAGTTCACGCCTGTGCAGGCCTCTGACCAGGCTTTCACCCAAGGCTCGAACGTGATTTCCAAGGGCGGGCCAAAAACATTGCCCATGCGGATTTCCGGCATCCCCTTGAGCGAGGTCACGACCATCACATAAAGCGGCAGCAGATAGTACATGCTGACAACGATCAGCGTGCCATAAAGAAAGATATTGGCGCGGCTGAACCGCTTTTTTGGTTTGGGGCCGCGTGGGCCAGTCATTGTCAGATCAGCCATTCTTTTTGCCTCCGAATTCAAGGTAGGCCCAAGGGATCAGGATGATGATCACAGAGACAAGCATCATGGTGGAGGCCGCGAAACCTTGGCCAAGGTTCTGGGCGCGGAACATATATTCGATGACGTATTTGGCAGGCACTTCGGAACTGATGCCCGGCCCGCCGTTTGTTTGAGCCACGACAAGATCGTAAAGCTTGATGATCCCGGACGCGATCAGCACCAGCGCCGTGATGAAAACGGGGCGCATCATCGGGATGATGATCCGGATATAGGTCTTGACTGTGCCGATCCCATCAACGCGGGCAGCTTTCCAGATGTCTTCGTCAATGCCGCGCAAACCTGCAAGCATGATGCACATGATCAGGCCCGATCCTTGCCATATCCCCGCGATCAGCAGGCCGAACATGACAGTGTCGGGGTCATTAAGCGGGTCAAAGGCAAAGCTTTCCCAGCCCCAGCCCTGCACCAAGGATTGCAACCCGAAATCAGGGTTCAGGATCCATTGCCACGCGATGCCTGTCACGACGAAGGACAGCGCAAAGGGATAAAGGAAAATCGTGCGAAAGGCACTCTCGAACCTGATCTTGCGATCAAGGAGTGCGGCAAGCACGAAACCGATCGTCAGGGTCAGAACCAGCGAACAGACCCCATAAAGCGCGAGGTTGGAGATCGAGATCAACCAGCGCGGTGTGTCCCAAAGCCGCTCGTACTGATCCAGCCCAACCCAGTTCAAGCGGGGCAAAAGCCGCGAGTCGGTAAATGAGTGGACTACGGTCCAGAGTGTTCCGCCGACAAAGACAACCATCGCCGTCAGGATCATCGGGATCGACGCGATTTTCGCCATAGGATTGCGGAAAAGGCGCATCGGCTTGCGCGCTTTGGCGGCTCTTTGGCCGCCTGTTTGTTCAACCACTGACATGGTGGTTTCCCCCTGTTTGGCTAATTGGCCTGACGTGACGCAGACCTTAATCCGAATCCAAACGGCCCACCTGACGCATCAGGCAGGCCATCTGGGAGGTAACCTTAGTCAGCCGCTGCGATCAGGTCGGCATAGCGCGCTTGCGCTTCTGCGGCAGGCATGTCGCCGGACCAGAACTCGGCCATCAGGTCCTCGATCTGGGTCTGCGTGTCAGCCGAAAGCGACTGGTCGCCCGATGGCAGGATGCCACCGTCAGCCAGAATGCCGAGGCCCTTTTGCATGCAGCCGTTGGCCGCTGCCATGTCGATGTCTCCGCGCACAGGCAGTGAACCTTTTGCAAGGTTGAAAGAGACCTGCACTTCCGGAGAGATCAGCAGCGCGGCCAGTTCTTTCTGGGCGGCCGTGATTTCAGGATCGTCATTGACGGGGAAGTAGAAGGCGTCGCCACCGGTATCAAGGATCGCATTCAGACCCAGACCTGGCAGGCAAGAGTAATCCTGACCTTCGACCTGTTGCGCGACAGAGAATTCACCCTGCGCCCAGTCACCCATCAGCTGTGCGCCAGCCATGCCGGTGATGACCATATTGGTCGCCTGGTTCCAATCCTGCACGTTAGAGCCGCGCGCCAGTTCGCGCGCATCAGCAACAGCTTGGAACACGGCTGTGTATTCCGGACCCCGTGCCGTATCGGCGTTCTTGTTCACGGTCACATCGCGCCATGCATCCAGACCGGCCACGGCGATCGTGATCGCGCCAAAGGCAAGGTTCTGCTGCCAGCCCTGCTGACCCATCGCGAGAGGGACAAGACCTGCGGCTTCAAGCGCGGGGGCAGAAGCCACGAATTCGTTCCAGTTTGTCGGAACCGGAACGCCTGCTTTCTCATAGGCGTCATGGCTCAGCCACAACCACTGGGCAGAGTGGATATTGACCGGCACGCAGTAAATGCGGCCATCAAGTGTGCAACTGTCCAACAAAGAAGAAGGGTTGACGATATCTTTCCAGCCGCCCGCTTCGGCGACATCGGTCAGGTCAAGCATCAGGCCCGCCTCGATCAGCTCTTCGGCTTGGCGACCATGGTTCAACTGGGTTGCGGCCATCGGATCACCGCCCAGAATACGGCTGATGATGATCGGGCGCGCCGTGCCACCTGAGCCTGCAATCGCGCCATCAATCCAAGTGTTGCCTGTGGCGTTCCAGGCTTCGGCAAATTTGGACACGGCAGCGGCTTCACCGCCCGATGTCCACCAGTGCGTCACTTCAAGTTCAACGGCCGATACGGCCGAAGCGCTCATGATGGCTGTCGCCGCGAGTAGCTTTGTTGTCAGTTTCACGATTCTCTCCTCCCTGGTTCTAAATCGTTGTAGTAGAGCCTATATCGATTTAGATTGACCTCGCAAGACAAATTCAGCCAGTATTTGGGTAACCCGCGAAGCGACGCGCTAAGGCTTTGTTGTGATGCTGTTTTTGCAAGACTGCCTGTCTGGTCTTGGGATGAAATCCGGCCTAACCTAGCCATGCAAAAGGAGACCTTTGAAAATGCCGCAAAGCGAAAGTCAGCCAAAGACTGCGGCGGCAGGTCTGTCTTCCGGTGGCAAGCCGACGTTGAAAACAATTGCACGCATCAGCGGCTTGGCGGTCCCCACCGTGTCACGCGCGCTGAACGATGCGCCCGACATCGGCAACGAAACGAAAAAGCTGATCCGCAAGATCGCAAATGAAATCGGCTATGTGCCAAACCGTGCCGGTGTCCGGCTGCGGACAGGGCGGACCAATGTGATCAGTCTGGTGATGTCCACCGAACATGACCTGATGAGCCATACAGCCCGCCTGATTGCATCTGTCGCCGGTGGCTTGCGCGATACCCCGTTCCATTTGATCGTGACCCCCTTCTTTCCCGACCAAGACCCGATGGAACCTGTCCGTTATATCGTCGAAACCGGATCGGCGGATGCCATCATCATGAACCAGATCAAGCCAGAGGACCCGCGTGTGGCCTATCTGATGGAACGCAATTTTCCCTTTGCGACGCATGGGCGAACAAACTGGTCGGACCGTCACCCCTATTATGATTATGACAACAAGGCCTTTGGCAGTCTGGCCATCAAGCAGCTTGCAGCGCGTGGCCGGAAGAATATTTTCGTCATCGCCCCGCCGCAGACCCAGAGTTACGCCCTGCATATGATTGCGGGTGTGACCGAAACCGGTGCCGAAAAGGGTGTCAACATCACGATTGCGGACGGCATCACGAGCGATGCAGCGAGTGCCGAGGTGGTCGGTTTCGTGCGCGAAACGCTCCGTGCCCACCCCGAGATTGATGCGATTGTCACCGCCTCGACATCCTCTGCGATGGCCGCAGTCGCTGGATTAGAGCAGCATGGCGCGCAAGTCGGCCAGCAGATTGACGTCTTCGCCAAAGAAGCGATGCCGTTTCTCAAATTTTTCCGCGCCGATATTCTGACGCTGGCAGAGCAGGTGAACACAGCGGGCGATTTTCTGGCCAGAGCCGCCATTCAAGCGATCCGCAAACCCGAAGAAGCCCCGATGCAGGGACTTGAAGTGCCGTCAGACGACACCCCTTAGCTGTTCCACGATCTCCGTCACCTTTTGGTTGATCGAGACAGTCGCCGTTGGGTTGGCAGGCACCTCCAATATAGCGAACTGGCTGTCGAGCAAGGACGCCGGCATGTAGTGCCCCCTGCGTTTGGCAAGCCGTGCCGCAACAATGTCGCGGGGCGCGTCCAAATACACGACCTGAAGGTCCGGAATCGCCGCCCGCAGATGGTCTCGGTAGCTTTTGCGCAAGGCAGAGCAGGCAAAGACCGTGATCGCTGTGACCCGTTCTTCATTCACAGCGGCGGCTAGCGTATCCAGCCAAGGCCAGCGCATGGCGTCCGTCAGGGGCCTACCCGCTGCCATGTGGTCTACGTTGCTTTGGGGGTGATAGTCGTCCCCGTCCAGAAATACCCCGCCCAGCGCGTTTGCCAGTGCTGCGCCAATCGTCGATTTGCCGCAGCCCGACACGCCCATCACCATGATCGCAGGGTGCATGTTATCTGCCCGGAATTGCGCCACGCTTGACGCCTTTGCCTTCCCAGTCTTCCATCGCGCCCATCGCTTCTTCGGCAGTTTCGACAAATCGGAACAGTCGCAGATCATCGGCCGAAATTGTGCCCGCTTCGGCCAGAGCATCCCAGTTGATGATCTTTTCCCAAAACGCCCGCCCGAACAGCAGGAACGGGACCTGCTCCATCCGTCCGGTCTGGATCAGGGTCAGCGCCTCGAACATTTCATCCAACGTGCCAAAACCACCTGGAAAGATGCAGACCGCCGAAGCGCGCATCAGGAAATGCATCTTGCGGATCGCGAAGTAGTGGAAGTTGAAGCACAGCTCTGGCGTGACATAAGCGTTCGGCGCCTGTTCATGCGGCAGCACGATATTAAGCCCGATTGACCGCCCGCCCGCTTCCGCGGCACCGCGATTGCCCGCTTCCATCACGCCGGGTCCGCCGCCTGTGACGATCACATTTTCGGTCCCTCCCGTGGCAAGAGATTGTGCGGTGATCATCTGCGCGAACCGGCGGGCTTCTTCATAGTATTGCGACAGATCGGCGAGGGTTTGCGTGCGCGCGCTGTCTTTCTTGGCAGGCTCCGGGATACGCGCACCGCCAAACAGCACGATCGTCGATTTGACCCCTGCTTCCTTCATCAGCATGTCGGGCTTGAGCAACTCCAACTGCAACCGCACGGGCCGCAATTCTTCGCGGCACATGAAGTCATCATCCGCAAAAGCCAGCGCATAAGACGGGGCCCGCGTCTGCGGTGTGTCGGGGATGCGTTTGACCTCTTCGATATCCTGATGGCTGTCGCGAAGCGGATGGGTGCGGTCGTCTTTCATGTCTCGGGCCCTGCGTTGTTGAACTTGCAACCTGCCTGATGTGGGCGCGGATGCAAAGGAAATACACGCATTTGATCCTGTTGCGCAGCGGACCAGGAACCCATGTCTGCATTGCCAATTGACCTGATGTTTCTTATGGGATGGCGCAGACAGCGAAAGGATCCTTGCATGACCATCAACACTGCCGCCCTCGAGACCGCGATTGAAGCCGCGTGGGACGCCCGCGACACGATCACCCCCGCCACCAAAGGTGAGGTACGCGAGGCGATTGAAGACACGCTGAACGCGCTGGATAGTGGCAGTTTGCGCGTGGCGCAGAAACTGGATGACGGGTCATGGCATGTGAACCAATGGGCCAAGAAAGCGGTCCTGTTGTCCTTCCGCCTGAACGACATGGAGCCGATTTCCGGTGGCAATGGCGGATCGACCTGGTGGGACAAGGTGCCCTCGAAATTCGACGGTTGGGGCGAAAACCAATGGCGCGAGGCAGGCTTTCGCGCCGTGCCCGGCTCCATCGTGCGCCGCTCGGCCTTTATCGGCAAAGGCGTGGTCCTGATGCCGTCTTTCGTGAACTTGGGCGCTTATGTTGATGAGGGTTCCATGGTCGATGGCTGGGCCACTGTCGGGTCCTGCGCCCAGATCGGCAAGAACGTACACTTGTCCGGCGGCGTCGGTATCGGCGGCGTGCTGGAACCCATGCAGGCCGGACCCACCATTATCGAGGACAACTGCTTTATCGGTGCCCGCTCCGAGGTTGTCGAAGGCTGCATCATCCGCGAAGGCTCTGTTCTTGGCATGGGTGTGTTCATCGGCCAATCGACCAAGATTGTGGATCGCGAAACCGGCGAAGTCATGTATGGCGAAGTGCCGCCCTATTCCGTCGTTGTCGCAGGCTCGATGCCCTCCAAGAACAACATCAGCCTGTACTGCGCGGTCATCGTCAAGCGGGTGGATGAACGCACCCGTTCCAAGACCGGCATCAACGAACTGCTGCGCGACTAAAGTGATCATCAGCCGCATCCTTGCACGCAAACGGATCAAGGCGGGCATACGCCCGTCTTTCAAGGCTGCATGGCTGCCGGTGGCCGTTGATGTGGTGATGATCTCGCTTTTGCTGGCAATGCTGTTCCTGCCTGCTGTCTCGCTTAGCATCGTCATGGGGCTGACGTTATTCTGGCGGATCTTGCTGCTGATGGTCCTGATTTACGCGCCTTTGCAGATCGTCATCATCGTTTCGACAATCTGGGCGGTGCGGTCGCGCTGGGAAGAGAAAGACACCAAATGACCAAGAAAGAAAGTCGCCAGAAGGTGTTTACACTATTGGTCGAAGTCGGCCGGAACCCCGGCGACGGTCTGCCAGAGGGTGCGACCGGAGCGGCGCTGATGTGCTATTCCAGCGGCATCGACGAGGCCGAAGCGGTCCGCGAAACGGTCGCGATCCTCAAACAGGCCGATCTCGCCCCGCTGGATGTGTCAGGCTACGGCACGCTGGAAGAACGGCTGGCCGAAGGACATGATATCTCGGATGAAGAAAAGGCACTGATGGCCCGCGCCCTGGAAGAAAACAGCGTCATCGTGGCGCAGATGACACCGTTCTTCGA
>NZ_JANQTS010000056.1 GCF_030731595.1 Yoonia sp. | reverse complement strand
TTGGGTGTAATTAGACGCGGCGGCGCTTTGGTGGGCGGCAGCCGTTGTGTGCCATCGGGGTCACGTCACGGATCGATGTGATGTTGAAACCAACAGCGGCCAAAGCGCGCAATGCGCTTTCACGGCCGGAACCGGGGCCCTGCACTTCGACTTCGAGCGTTTTCACGCCGTGGTCTTGTGCTTTCTTGCCCGCATCCTCAGCCGCCATCTGCGCTGCATAAGGTGTCGACTTACGCGACCCTTTGAAGCCCATAGTGCCTGCGGATGACCATGCAATGGCGTTGCCCTGCACGTCCGAGATCAGAATTTTTGTGTTGTTGAAAGAAGAGTTCACGTGAGCAACGCCAGCGGCGATGTTCTTGGAGACCTTCTTTTTGGTGCGTTTGGTATCGCGTGCCATCTGTCAGACCTCCCTTATTTCTTCTTACCGGCAATGGCCTTTGCAGGGCCCTTGCGTGTACGTGCGTTTGTCGAGGTACGCTGACCACGAACTGGCAGGTTACGACGGTGACGCAGGCCACGGTAGCAACCAAGGTCCATCAGACGCTTGATGTTCATCTGTGTTTCACGACGCAGGTCACCTTCAACAGTCAGGTTTGCGTCGATATATTCACGGATCGACAGAACCTCTGCATCAGACAGCTGGTTCACGCGACGTGCGCGGTCGATGCCGACCGCTTCGCAGATTTCTTCAGATTTGGCAGGGCCAATTCCGGTGATGTAGGTGAGGGCGATTGGAACCCGCTTTGCAGTCGGGATGTTTACGCCGGCAATACGTGCCACGTGTGCAATTCCTTTTCGTTGCGGGTCCGTCATTCCAGACCCTTTTTTCACAACGGAAGCCCGGACCTTTGAGGCGCCGGGCTGCGTCATATCTAGGTGCTCTGTGATGTCTGGGCGCGACCCTTGACCACAAATTGATTCCCTTGCGGGATGGCGCTGTTTAGGGGGCATTTCCCATAGGGTCAAGACGCACCGGCAACGACAAAGTATTTTCCGAAAACCTATTCGTTTTGGCGCAATGCCGAAGCGATACTGGTGGCAACGTCGTCCATGCTCGCCAGGCCATCGACTGACACCAGATCGCCTTTGGCATAGTAGTAACCGACCAGCGGGCTGGTCTGCTTATAATAGGCCATCAAACGTGTCCGCAGGCTGTCTGCGTTGTCATCTGCGCGGCGCTGGAAGTCAGATGCCCCGCAGTTGGTGCATTTTCCATCCGCTGGGATCGGCTTTGTGTTGTCGTTGTAGACTTCACCACAGGCGCCACAGGTCGATCGTGCTGTGATGCGTCCTACAAGGGCCTCATCATCAACCTGCATCTCGATGACGCAGTCCAGGTTTTCACCCATATCGACCAGCAACCGGCCAAGCGCATCCGCTTGCGCCAAAGTGCGGGGGAAGCCGTCAAAGATATAGCCACCGCCAGCCTTGTCGCTTTCCAACTGTTCGCGGATCAGACCAATCACGATCTCGTCTGTCACCAGATCACCGCGATCCATGACAGCCGCCACTTTCTGGCCCATCTCTGTCCCGCTTGTGCGTGCAGCGCGGAGCATATCACCAGTGCTCAACTGCACCATGTTACGCTCTTCCACCAGCTTGCGTGCTTGTGTGCCCTTACCCGCCCCCGGCGGTCCCAGCAGTATGATATTCATCGACGCGACGGCCCTTTACGTTTACTTGCACTCCGCTTGCCCCGCAATTGAGACTTCTCGATCAAGCCTTCGTATTGGTGCGCTACCAGATGAGACTGGATTTGCTGGATCGTGTCCATACCCACAGATACAATAATCAGGATAGATGTGCCCCCGAAGTAGAACGGAATGGCAAGCTCGGCGCGAATGATCTCTGGCAGGAGTGCAACCAAAGCGAGATAGCCGGAACCTAGGACCAGAATGCGGGTCACAACGTAGTCAAGATATTCTTCGGTCTTCTTGCCGGGGCGAATACCAGGAACAAAGCCGTTCTGGTTTTTCAGGTTCTCTGCCACATCCTCGGTCTTGAATGCGACCTCACGGGTGTAGAAGTAGGTAAAGAAGACGATCATGCCACCGAAGAACAACAGATAAAGCGGCTGCCCTGGACCAAAGAGCGCCAGAATGGTCGACATGATCGGACCGGACGAACCACCGTTGAAGGTACTGATCGTCGTCGGCAGCAGCAGCAAGGCCGAAGCAAAGATCGCAGGAATAACACCAGCTGGGTTTACCTTGATCGGCAGGTGGCTGCTTGAGCCGTCATAGATCTTCATGCCGCGCTGCTGGCGGGGGTACTGGATATGGATCTTGCGCAGACTGCGCTCCATGAAAACCACAAATGTCAGGACGACGGCCAGCATGATGATGATACCGATCACCACCAGCGGACTGATCGCGCCCGAGCGGCCCTGCGACAGAAACTGTGCCAATGCCGCCGGAATTTCGGCGATGATGCCGACGAAGATGATCAATGAGATACCGTTGCCGATGCCGCGTGCGGTAATCTGCTCGCCCAGCCACATCAGGAACATGGTGCCACCAACGATTGTGATGACAGTCGATGCCTGGAAGAACAGGCCGGGATCGGCAGCAAGTCCACCGGCTTCAAGGCTGATGGCAAGGCCGTAAGCCTGTGCTGTGGCCAGCACCACTGTGAAATAGCGGGTATACTGGTTCAGTTTGCGACGGCCCGCTTCACCCTCTTTCTTGAGGTTCTTGAGCGGCTCCCACATGGACCCCAAAAGCTGCATGACGATGGATGCGGAAATGTAGGGCATGATCCCGAGGGTAAAGATCGCCATCCGCGACAGGGCACCACCGGTAAACATCGACAGGATCCCGCCGATCCCGGCTTGGGCGTCTTCCATGAATTGCTGCAGCGCGATGCCGTCAATGCCCGGAACCGGGATGAACGTGCCAAGGCGGTAGATGATCAGCAAGCCAAGCGTGAATAGGATGCGCTGGCGCAGTTCAGTTGCTTTGCCGAAGGCGCTCCAACTGACGTTGGCTGCCATTTGCTCTGCTGCAGAAGCCATATGGGTCTCTTTTCATGCGTAAACGCCGCTGCGCGGTTCCCCGGTCAGCGGCGTTTGGGAAAACTTGAAAGCTATGTAAGCGACGGCTGCGCCGCTCACAAGGTCTTACTCAGCCGCTGCCGGTGTTGTGACGGTAAGTGAGCCGCCAGCCTTGGCAACCGCTTCAACCGCACCCTTGGAAGCGCCTGTGACAGTGATGTTCGCCTTGGCTTTGAAATCGCCCTTGGCCAGCACACGGATTCCGTCCTTCTTGCGACGGACCAGACCGGATGCGATCAATGCGTCTTCGGTGATGTCGGCTTTGACGTCGATCTTGCCTTCGTCGATGAATTTCTGGATCAGGCCAAGGTTGATCACAGAGAATGCCTTGCGGTTCGGCTTGTTGAAGCCACGCTTTGGCAGACGCTGGTAGAGTGGCATCTGGCCGCCCTCATAGCCTTTGATGGCTACGCCGGAACGTGATTTCTGACCTTTGATACCACGGCCACCGGTCTTACCCATGCCGGAACCCGGACCACGGCCAATACGCTTTTTGCCTTTGGTGGCGCCTGGGTTGTCGGAAAGTTCATTCAGTTTCATGTCGCTTCTCCTTTTGCCGGAATTGGCCCCCAGCGACGGGAGCGGCCAAACACGGCGTTACATCTGAGTCGGGGGCGGATGCCTGCCGACTGCTGGCGTATAGACGGGGGGATGGGGGGCGTCAAGAATGGGATGATGTGTTTCCCGAAGCGATCAAGAGGCAAGAACCAATGCTCGCTTCACAGGCCACCATCTTCTTGCATGACGCCCCGCAGTTCCCTGCGAGGCGCCTTCATTTCAAACTGTATGATGGATCTTGATCCACCATACCTTGCGTTACTCCTGCACTTTTCCGTATGCCGCCTCGCGGGCCAGATCGTCGATCAAAAGACGGTTGGTCCCGATATCGGCCAGATCCCGGTCGGTCATACGGCTCAACTGGCCTTTGACCTCGTCGTAAACTGCCCTGCGCGCGCGGGCCTCTTTGAAGGCTGCCAGTTTCGTAGAAGCAAACGAAGACAGGCGGGCTCCCATCTGGACGGGAGAGATTGAAGTGGCGATGAATGACATGGCTTTGGTCCCTCTTTGCTTGGTTAGGCACCGCTCTAGCGGCGCATCTCTTGAACAAGAGTTAGGGCGCTAACATTTATTGTGCAACCGCAGCATTTGAAATGCTGCTATGCAGCAACGACATGCCACATATCTATTCTGCACAAAAAAGAAGCCCCCGGTTTCCCGAGGGCTTCAATCCAGTCGTACCGTAGGTCGGGGCCTGCCCCGACACCACGTAAACGCTTATCCGCGCTCTTCGATGATCTCGACGAGGTGAGGAATGCTGTTGACCATACCACGGACGGAAGGTGTATCTTCCAGCTCTTTGGTACGGTGCATCTTGTTCAGGCCCAGACCGATCAGCGTTGCACGCTGCTTTTCGGGGCGGCGGATCG
>NZ_JANQTS010000055.1 GCF_030731595.1 Yoonia sp. | reverse complement strand
CGCTTCCCGACCCTTCATGGCCTGCGCGCCAATTGTCCAAATTTGCGCCGCTTTAAGACTTGAAGTGTTTGGACAGCTTCAAACCTTGCCCGCGGCTGCGGCGGATGGCAGGTTCGCGCCCGAAGCGCACAGGGGCGGTTTCGGGGGTCGTCATGCGTAAATCGCAATGCTAGCCTGATATTCAGACCCGCGCGCGCCCAACCGTTCACTTCTGGCGCGGGAGCCCAGGAAGACAGTGTAGGAAAGGCGACTACTGCCATGGCGATCTCCGAACCCTTCGATACCGCAACTCATCTGGAGCTTGGTCTTATGCAGGGGTTTCCGCCGCCTGCCGGAAAGCGGGTGGATCGCTTCAATGGTGTATTTGAGCCGCCATTCAATCGGTGGGCCTACCAGAATATGCGGCAGATCTGGCCGACAGCACCTGTGCGGCCCAGCGATGCCGGTACCGCGCTGAGGCGCGAGATCGACGCTGACATCGGCAGCCTGTCGGTGCGACGCAAGGATGGCTCTCTCGCTGATTTCGAGTGCTTCCTGCGGCAGACATTCACCGACAGCCTGATCGTGGTTCACAAGGACACGGTCGTCTACGAACGTTACCTCAACGGCATGACGCCGGACACGCCGCACATCATGTTCAGCTGCACCAAGTCCTTCGTCGGCCTCTTCGCATTGATGGCGATCGAAGAGGGGTTGGTCACGCGGGACACCCCGATCGTGGACATCATACCGGAACTCGACAACGGATCGGGTTTTTCCGATGCGACCTTCGGTCAGGTCCTCGACATGACGGCATCGCTGAAATTCAGTGAGTACTATGACGACCCCGACGCAGAGTTCCACGATTACGTCGCGGTTCTAGGGGCCGGCATCAAGGCGGTCGATTGGGACGGACCAAAGAGCCTCTATGACTATGCTAGCACACTGACCAAGCTCGAGGGGCGCGCGCATGGGGCGGTGTTCGAGTACCAGACGCCGCAGGCCGATGTCCTGAACTGGGCGGTCAGTCGACTGTTCGGTCAGAGTTTCGTGACCCTGCTGGAAAACCGCCTGTGGTCAAGGCTCGGCATGACCGGCGAGACCTATGTCCTTCTTGATGCCACGGGCAACCTCTGTGCCGGGGGTGGGCTAAACGCCACGGCAGAGGACATGGCGCGCTTTGCCGCGGCAATGCTCCGGAATGGCCGTGTGGGCGGTGACCAGATCATCCCCGAAGCGGTGATCGACACGCTTTCGCAAGGGGGGTCCACCGAAGCCTTCCTGAGGGGCCCGAGTGCGGAAGAAAGCATGGCGAATGGCGATTGGAGCTATTGCGCACAATGGTGGATCAGAAACACGCCCGGGTCGGAAGCGATCATCGCGCTCGGGGTGCACGGCCAATGGATCTACATTGACCGAAACAGGGAGGTTGCGGTCATCAAGCAATCAAGCCAGCCGGAAGCGGACAGTTGGTACTTCCACGACTATACTTGCAACGCGATGGACGCTTTGGTCCGGCATGTTGCGGGCGAGCACGTGACATAGTCAGCAGGAGCACGTTCGATGCGAGATTTCACCTACAGATAGGACGGGCACCAAGAGGTATTGCTGACAATCGCTCTTCAGATTTCTGGCTCCTGCACAGAACGTTTGCAAAAATTCCGCTTTTCACCCACGGTTTGCTTGAAGCAGGAGGGTGTGGCAAATGCGGAATACCAAAGAAGAGACGCTTGACCCAGACGATTGGGAAGCCACCCGTGCCCTCGCACATCGTATGGTAGATGAGGCGATCGAGCATTTGGTCCGCGTGCGAGAGCGCCCTGTGTGGACGCCGATGCCCGAAGATGTGCGCGCCCGACTACAAACAGGCATGCCGGAACATCCTGCCCAATTGGACGAAGTCTATCGTGAATACCGGGACAACGTTGCAGCTTATCCGATGGGCAACATCCACCCCCGCTTCTGGGGATGGTACATGGGGGCCAGCAACTTCACGGGCGCTTTGGGCGACTTTCTTGCCGCCGTGGAGGGCAGCAACCTGGGTGGTGGCAACACGGGTGCGGCGCAGGTCGAACAACAAGTCGTCGATTGGCTCAAGGAGATCGCTGGCTTTCCCAAAAGCGCGAGTGGCACGCTCACCAGCGGTGGTTCAATGGCGAACCTTGTTGCACATACAGTTATTCGTAATCTTGCCGCCGGATATGACGTGCGCAAGGAGGGCATCGCCGGGCTCAAAAAACCGTTACGCTTTTACGCTTCTGATCAAGTGCACAGTTGTCATCAAAAAGCGTTGGAGACTTTAGGTCTTGGCGCAAAGGCGCTGGTGGAGGTTGCGAGCGATGACCGTCAACGGATGCGACTTGATGCGCTGGAAGCCGCGATCGCACAAGACCGGGCAAACGGGCTGCAACCGGCGTGCGTGATCGGGACGGCTGGCACGACGAATACGGGGGCGATCGACGATCTGACTGCGATTGCAGATCTTTGCGATCGAGAGGGCCTTTGGTTTCACGTCGACGGATGCATCGGTGGGGTGCTCCGCCTTGCACCGGATCATGCGCATTTGGTCGCCGGAATAGAGCGGGCAGGCTCGGTGGCAATTGATCCGCATAAATGGCTTCACACACCCTTCGAAGCAGGAGCCGTGCTGATAAAGGACCCTGAGGCCCATTTCGCGACATTCGAGATGCATGGCCCATATCTACAACTGCAAGAGCGGGGCATGATTGCAGGCAAGTTTCTTGCCGACTACGGCCTCGAGCTAAGCCGTGGCTTCCGTGCGCTCAAGATTTGGATGGCGTTCAAAGAGCAAGGCTCGGCCAAGTTTGGGCGGCTGATCGCCAAAGACATTGCACTCGCGCGATATATGGCAGAGCAGGTCGAGGCACATCCGCTGCTCGAACTTTTTGCCCCTGTTGATCTCAATATCGTTTGCTTCCGCCACATAGCCGAAGATGAGGACGCGTCGAAGGCGCTCAATACAGAGATCATGCTTCGACTACAGGAACGCGGCCTTGCTGTGCCTTCGGACACAACGGTCCAAGGCAAACATGGCCTGCGCTGCGCGTTCAACAACCACCGTACCCGACGAGAGGATATTGATGGTTTCCTCGTCGATGTACTTGAAATCGCGCAGGAAATTGACAGGGAACGCGCTTTACAGGATTAGCGCGCTTCGGCTCCGTCCCGCTTGCCGGTGCTTCATGGATCGCGCCCTGATTGTCAAAGTTTGCGCCGCTTCAAGATTTGAAGTGTTTGGACAGCTTCAAACCTTGGCCCTGATAGTTCGACTTGATCTCGCGGCCATAGAGTGCTGCGGGCAGGGCTGCCATATGCTCATAAACCAAGCGCCCCACGACCTGCCCGTGCTCCAGCACGAAAGGGGCCTCGTGACAGCGCACTTCAAGCACACCACGCGATCCGGCGCCGCCTGCTTCGGCATATCCGAAACCGGGATCAAAAAATCCCGCATAATGCACCCGGAATTCACCGACCATCGCCAGATAGGGGGCCATTTCGGCGGCCTGCATCGGCGGGATCACAATCGCCTCGCGGCTGACCAGAATATAGAAGGCACCGGGATCAAGGATGATCCAGCCGTCCTTGGTATGCACCTCTTCCCAGAACTCGGTCGGGTCGTAGTGGTTCAGTTTGGCAAGATCGACAACGCCAGTGTGCGGTTTGGCGCGGTAGCCGACCAGAGTGCCTTTGGCGGGCTTCAGATCAACCGAGAAACCCAAGCCATCAGAGATCACCGGATCACCTGACACGATGGGGGTCTGCGCGTGCAAGGCGCGCAAATCATCGTCTGACATCAAGGTCTTGCCTTGGCGAAAGATGATCTGGTTCAACATCTGTCCCGGCTGGGCCACGACGGAAAACGAACGCGGGCAAATCTCGACGTAAAGCGGGCCGTCATAGCCTTCGGGGACGCGGTCGAACTCGACGCCGTGATCGGTGATGATGCGGGTCAGCAGATCAAGGCGGCCAATCGAGGATTTGGCACTTGCTGCGGCGGTCATGCCTTTGGGCAGGGTCAGGCGCTCTATCAAGGGCACGACATAGACGCAGCCTTTTTCCAGCACAGCACCGCCCGTCAGATCAACCGCATGCATCTGGAAGTCAGCAAGCCGCTGTTTCACGGTCCGTTTGCGGCCCGCAAGAAAAGACGCGCGCACACGGTACGCCGTCTGCCCAAGACGCAGATCAAGCGAGGCAGGTTGGATCTGTTCGGGCGTGATGGGCAAGTCTGCCGCGATGCCGCCAGATGCGATCATGTCGCGGATCTGATGGTCGGCGAGGACACCTGCAGTCGTCATCTTTTCCCCCTCCGAGGTACCAAAACGCCCGCCGTGCTTGCGCACAGACGGGCGGTTATGATTGGTCGGGCTAGCAGGACTCGAACCTGCGACCTTCCGTCCCCCAGACGGACGCGCTACCAGGCTGCGCTATAGCCCGACGAAGCGCTTTCATACCCGAAACACGTAAAGTGGCAAGCCCGAAAAGCATCACGTGCTGCGCTGCATCCGGCTGCGCAGCACTTCGAGCCGGGCCAAGAGCGGCGCAATCTTTGCAGCACGGTCATGCAAGACGCTTGCGTCAACAGGCGCCCGCCCGATCAGGCGCGGTTTGGCGTCAGGCAGCCCCTTTGGTGGCAAGGGGAGGGCGATGGCAAACTGAGGTGTGCCTGTCGGTGCCTCCATGTCAAAGGGGAGCGCGCCCTGCGGTGAGTCGGGCTCGATCGCTGCGGGTCTGGTTGTCTGTGGCGGCAAAGGCGTGGCGATCCGCACGACTGGCGCGGGCGCAGTGGTTGGCGCCTGCTGGGTGTCCGTCATTGACTGACCCAGCCCCGCCACATATTTCACGCCTTTCTCACGCAAGAGCTTCTGGGCGCCTTTGATGGTCAGCCCGTCTTCGTGCAAAAGCTTTTTGATCCCGCCCAAGAGGTCCATGTCGGTGGGGCGGTAATAGCGCCGCCCGCCTGCACCCTTCACGGGTTTGATCTGGCTGAACTTGCTTTCCCAAAAGCGCAGAACATGGGTGGGCGTGTCCAACCATTCCGCCACTTCACTGATCGTGCGAAACGCGTCTTGGGCTTTGGCCATGACCTAGCTTTTGTTCCCTGCGGCAACGCGATCCTTCATGAGATGCGAAGGGCGAAAGGTCAGAACGCGGCGGGGATGAATAGGCACTTCCTCACCGGTTTTTGGATTGCGCCCCACGCGCGCCGCTTTTTCGCGGACCGAGAACGTGCCAAAAGACGAGACTTTCACCGTTTCGCCCGCCACAAGCGCGTCAGACAAATGCGTCAGCACGCTTTCAACGAGATCGGCGCTATCGTTTCGCGACAACCCCACCTCGTTGTGCACCGCATCTGCCAAATCCATTCGCGTTAAAGTCTTTTCCGCCATAACACACCCCCTACAATTGTAGGGAAGCATATGCCCCCAGCAAATTCAGAGTCAATAACAACGGCTTGGCAAACGGTGTTTGAGTCCGGTTTCGGGCGTCTACCAGCGAATAACGACGGAACCCCACGCCAAACCACCACCAATTGCTTCGGTGACGACCAGATCACCTTGCTTGATCTGTCCGTTTTGGACCCCGACCGATAGCGCTAAAGGAATCGATGCAGCCGAGGTATTGCCGTGGTCCTGCACCGTCACGATCACGCGCTCCATGCCCACGCCCAGCTTCTTGGCGGTGGATTGGATGATCCGGATATTGGCCTGATGCGGCACGACCCATGTCACATCATCCGCGCCAAGGCCCACTTTTTCCAAGGCGGTTTCGGCGGTTTTGGCCAGTTTCTCGACCGCATGGCGGAAAACTTCCTTGCCTTCCATGCGCAACATGCCTGTGTTTTGGGTCGACACGCCGCCATCGACATAAAGCAGGTCCTTGTAGCGCCCGTCGGAATTGAGGTCGGTTGACAGAATACCGCGATCGGTATTCGCCCCGGTGCCGTCCTCGGCCTCCAGAATCACAGCGCCCGCACCATCACCGAACAAAACGCAGGTCGACCGATCGGTCCAATCCATGATCCTGCTGAAGGTTTCGGCCCCGATCACCATCACACGGTCTGCCTGACCCGATGCAATCAGCGCATTCGCATTGGCCAGCGCATAGACAAAGCCGGCGCAAACCGCTTGCACATCAAAGGCATAGCCGGTGGAGTTGCCGATATTGTGCTGCACCATTGTGGCCGCAGAGGGAAAGGTCAGATCAGAGGTCGAAGTCGCGAGAATGATCGCGTCAATGTCCGATCCCTGCATTCCGGCCATGGCGAGCGCGGCTTTCGCAGCCTCGGTGGCAAGGTCAGAGGTATGCTGGTCATCGGCCGCAAAGTGCCGCCGTTCGATGCCGGAGCGCGCCTTGATCCATTCGTCGGTGGTATCAAGCGTTGCTTCAAATTCTGCGTTGGGGACCACGCGTTCCGGCAGGTAATGCCCAACCCCTTTGACCACTGCGCGACGCATCATGACTACTTGCCTGCCTTCGTATTGAGACTTCCCGTCTCATTGTCTTGCCCTGCATCTTGGGCAAGGGATGCTGCAGATGCAACCCGTGCGGCCAGTTTATCCGAAAATCCGCTTTGCGCGAGGCGGTAGGCCAAATGTAATGCCGCAGCCACCCCGGTTTCATCCGCAGAGCCATGGCTTTTGATCACGGTCTGGGTCAGGCCCAGAAAGACGCCGCCATTCACACGGCGCGGGTCGATCCGTTTGCGCAAGGCGCGCAGGGACCCGCGCGCCAGAAGGGCGCCGAACATCGACCACGGGTTTGTCATCAAGGCCCCGCGCAGCAATTCGCTGATCAGGTTGGCAGTGCCTTCACCGGTCTTCAGAGCCACGTTGCCGGTAAAGCCATCCGTGACAATCACATCGACCTTGGTAGAGGGCAGATCGCCACCTTCGATGAACCCGACATAGTCGAAATCACCAAGAATCGCTGCATTTGCAATAAGTTCGTGGGCGACCTTCAACTCGGCGCGGCCTTTGTGTTCCTCGGTGCCCACGTTCAGCAGGCCAACCCGTGGCCGCGCGATGTCAAGACCGTTGCGGGCGTAAGATGCCCCCATCAGCGCATAGGTCAGCAGATCGTCCTGATCGGCGCGGATATCGGCACCGGCATCCAGCATCACATTAAAGCCCGCCGGATTGCGCGAGGGCCAAAGGCAGGCAATGGCAGGGCGGTTCACCCCTTCGGCCTTGCGCAGGCGCAACATCGACATCGCCATCAGCGCGCCTGTGTTGCCACAACTGATCGCCACCGCAGCCTCGTGGCTGCGCACCGCCTCGATTGCCGACCACATGGAGGTTGTCTTGCCATTGCGCAACACATGGCTGGGCTTGTCGGTCATCTTGACCACATCCGCTGCGTCATGGATGGCGACGCGCCCCGTGATGCCATGCTTAGCGACCAAGGGATCAAGTTCGGCTTTGGGACCGTGCAGAATGGCGCGGGCATGTGGTTCAGCGCTCAGGAACTTCGAAAGGCCCGCAACGACAGTTGCAGGCCCTTTGTCTCCGCCCATCGCATCGACCGAAAGCACTCGATTTGCAGCATGTCCCTGCGTCGGAGCAGTGTCCGTCTGGGCTGGTTTCATGCCGAAGTGCCTTTTGTCGCTTTATGCAGCGTCTTCGTCGAGGTCGATTTCTGTGGTGCTTGCGATCACTTCACGTGTCGCATAGTGGCCGCAAGACGGGCACACATGGTGGGGGCGCTTGAGCTCACCACAGTTGTCACACTCGTTGGGGTTTGCCGCGACGAGTGAATCATGTGCACGCCGGTTGTTGCGGCGGGATTTGGATACTTTATTCTGCTGGACAGCCATGTCTCAACCCTATGATATAAAGGGCCGTGGCCCAGATTTCTTTGCGTCTTGCGGGGTCCTACGCCATTGCGGCAGCCCTGTCGAGACACGATCTAAAAGAGGTCGCGAACATACTGCGATTCCTTGTATGTGCAACCCCTTTTTACCCTTATTTCAAAGGGGATTATTTATCCTTCTTTTCAAGACTTGCGCGCAGCGCCCCAAGGCCCGCAAAGGGCTTGGCGTCGTCTTCGGTCATCGGGGCGACACCCGGTTCGGTGAAAACGCTTGTTGGCAGGTCGGCGCCCGGCGCACGCGGATAAAGTGGCAAGGCCAGCGCCAGCGCCTCGATCATGACCTGCGCGATATCCAGTGTCTCGGGCAGGGCCTCGACCGTGTCATCCACCGGCATCTCGATCTCGGCGGCCTCGATTTCAGGGATTTGAGCGAGGTAAGAGCGCTGCAACCCCTCGTCGATCCGGGTTGTGACCGGGTCGAGCGTGACGACGCATTCCTGGACCACTGTTGCCCCCAACTGGGCCGTCAGCGCCCAGTCCTTGCGCCCGATGGGGGCCAGTTCGCCAGCAAAACGCAGTTTCTTGATCCCGACGATTCCCAGTTCGCCTGCAACCGCCTTGCGTTCATCGGCGGTGGGGATCAGGTCGAATGTCGTGGGCTTGCGGTTCGGCAGATCGGCCAAACGCATCTGTGATCGGGGCAATTGGGCCAAAGCTGCTTCCATTCTTGAACCGGGACGGGGTGTGCTGTATCGGGGATAAAAGGCCAGACAGGCCAAGGCAAGAGGGCGATCACATGGGCGCGATGACAGGCAAACTGCGCAAATCCGTAAAGGCAGCGGGTTTGGTGTCGTTTCTGGCCGTGGCAGCAGGCTGTACCCAGATGGACCGGTTTCACGGTTTCATCCCGCCAGCAGAGGAACTGTCCACGCTGGATGTGGGGACGACCACCAAAGACGAGGTGGTCAGCCGGTTCGGGCCGCCGATCTCGGAACGGGCGTTGGAAAACAACACGATCTACTATGCCTCGAGCCAATTTCGTTATTTCGGGCCTTTCGCGCCGGAAGAAGTGGACCGGCAGGTGCTTGCCATTGATTTCGACAGCAATGACCGTGTCCGTAACATCTCGCGTTACACGCTGGAAGACGGCCGCGTTGTCGTGCTCGACCGCCGCGTGACCGAAGATGGCATTAACGACGTGACTTTCCTCGGGCAGTTGCTGGGCTCGTTCGGGCGGATCGACGCGGGGCAGTTCTTGGGTGACGATCAGTAGACGCTTGTTTGTGCCTACCTTGGCTTGTTGACCGCTCTGCCGCCAAGAAAGACCCGTTTCCGAAGGGCTGGGACTGATCCCATCACGCCAAGATGTCGTTGCGACGGGCGAAGGTCTGTGTAATCGGGGCTTCGCTTGATCGACCACTCAGGTGCTGCCGCGTCACAGTCCCCTTGTCCTTTTGAAAGCCTGACACGTTGATTTCTTGACTTTTGAAGAGATTGCCCGGATTCGTTTCCCGTGCATTTAGCGATTGCCCGGAGACTGAAGTGCCCACCATCGGCTATTATTCCATGACCAACGGCCAAGGTCTGGCGTCTCAGGTCAATGAGATTACCAACAACGGCGATATTGCCGTCAACGTCACGGTGCCGAATGCCGCGCAACTTGCCTCGCTTGATGCGCTCTATGTCGTCAACCCCAGCAATTCTGGTTTTGGTGCAGAGTATCTTTCCAACCTTGGAAACATCTCGGCTGCCGTCAACAATGGCATGAAGCTGATCATTTTTGATCGCACAGTGACCAACGCGAATATCATTCTCCCCGGCGGTTCTACGATCACCCCTGTGCGCGATTTTGCGAGCGGGACAGATATCAACGTTGCCGCCGGTGCGCCAACGGCCTTCACCAATGGCGCAAACGGTGTCATCACCGACGCGACATTTGATGGCGGTAATTTTTCCAACCACGGCTATGTCGAACTCAGTTCGCTCCCTCCCGGATCGACAGCGCTTTTGACGACATCCGATCCGACCCATATCGTCGCCTTTACCTATCCGGTGGGGTCGGGGAATGTCTTTTACTCTACAATTCCGCTGGATTTTTATACCGGTTCTTCAAATGCGGCGATTACACCGGCCGAGATATTAACGCTTTTTGGCAACACACTGGATGTGATCTGCTTTGCGCGCGGCACGCTGATCCAAACCGCAACCGGTCTGCGCTGCGTCGAACAACTTGTGGTGGGGGATCAGATCGCTGTGATGGGCGGCGGAACCCAACCGATCCGATGGATCGGTTCCACCAAAGTCAGCGGCGCAGAGTTGCGGCAGACACCGGCCTTACGCCCGATCCGCATTACCGCAGGCGCGCTTGGAAACGGTTTGCCGTCGCGCGACCTGAGCGTGTCACGGCAACACCGGATACTGGTCTCTTCGAAAATTGCCGCGCGCATGTTCGGCACATCCGAAGTGCTGGTTTCTGCAATCAAACTGATCGCGCTGCCGGGCATTTATGTCGACGACAGCGTCGAAGAGGTGGAGTATTTCCATATCCTCTTTGACAACCACGAAATCATCTGGGCCGAAAACACCACCTGTGAAAGTCTCTTTACAGGGCCGCAAGCCTTGCAGTCTGTTCCGCCCGCGGCACGGGCAGAATTGTTCACGTTGTTTCCCGAATTGCAGTCTTTGGACTATGCGGCAAGGTCTGCCGCCTTGATCCCTTCCGGCAAATCCCAAAGAAAACTGGTCGGCCGGCACCTGAAGAACAACAAGATGCTTGTGGGCCAGCACCTTCGCCCGACGATTGCGCGCCAAGACGAGCAAACCGTTGCGGTCGAGAGCGCCCCGTAAGCTCTGGACAGGCCATTGCGGCAAGCCCACTGCCAGCAAAAGCCCCGGAAACTGTTGAGGTGTTCGTTATCCCTCCGGTTCGAAGGTGAGCGCCACCCCGTTGATGCAATAGCGCAACCCCGTGGGGCGTGGCCCATCGGGAAAGACATGCCCCAGATGCGCGTCGCAGCGGTTACAATGCACTTCGGTCCGTTTCATAAAGAAACTGCGGTCGATGGTTTCGCCCACCATTTCAGGATCAATGGGTTGATAGAACGATGGCCAGCCTGTGCCGCTCTCGAACTTTGCATCCTGATCGAACAAGGGCGCGCCGCAGCAGACACACATATAGGTGCCCGGGTCTTTGGGGAAATCCTCGTAGGTTCCAGCGCGTTCGGTCCCGTGCTTGCGGGTGACCTTGTAAGCCATGTCTGACAGTTGCGCGCGCCATTCGGCATCGGTCTTGACGATCTTGTCCATCTGTTTGGTGTTCCTTTTCCTCGCTTGGTCGTTAACCTAGGACGAGGTGTCAGGTTCGCCAAGGTAAGAGTTGATGACAATTCCGTTTCACAAAGGGCACTATACGGCACGGTTTGCCGTGTCCGCCAGGGATGTCGGTGTCTGCCAGCGCTTGCGCCACCAGTGTTTCTTTGGCCGCCCCGGCGTTGATGCGGACCGGTTTGACCTGCTTTGCCGGCATCTGATGATCGAGAATGAGGCAGGCAGGCTGGTCGCCACGGTGCGCCTGTTCGAAATGGCAAGCGGCGCGGCGCTGTCCTGTGGCTATGCGGCGCAATACTATGATCTGCGCGGGCTGGCGGCTATCGGTAGTCCGATGATCGAGATCGGGCGCTTTTGTGTCGCGGCGGATGTGCTGGATGCGGATGTGCTGCGGGTCGCATGGGGGCATCTGACGCAATTGGTTGATCGCCAGCACGTGGGGCTGCTCTTTGGGTGTACCAGCTTTGCAGGGACCGATGCCGCACCCTACGGGCAGGCCTTTGCACAGTTGGCGCGATGTCATCTTGGCCCCGATACGCTGCGCCCCGGCATGAAAGCCTGCGAGACCGTGCGGTTTGCCCAGATGGACCACGCGGGCACGACGCCGATGCCCTCACTCTTGCGCACCTACCTTGCGATGGGCGGCTGGGTCGGGGACCATGCGGTGATCGACCGCAGCCTGAACACCATGCATGTTTTCACCTGTCTGGAGGTCGCAAAAGTTCCGCCAGCACGCGCCCGCGCGCTGCGGGCTCTTGCGCAGGATGCGCCGCTGTCATAGCAGGCGCATATGGCACGCGCACCCTTACTCCAGCTTTCCGATATCGCCCTCACCTTCGGCGGCGATCCCGTATTCGAAGACCTGTCACTGGTTGTTCAACCCGGCGACCGGGTGGCCCTTGTGGGCCGCAACGGATCGGGAAAATCGACCTTGATGAAGGTCATGGCGGGGCTTGTCCTGCCCGACAGCGGCACCCGCGTGGCCTCACCCGGCGTGCAGGTCGGCTATATGGAGCAAGACCCCACGATGGCGGGCTTTGCCACTTTGGGCGATTATGCGGCCAGCGGGCTGGACGTGGACGAGGCCTATAAGGTCGAAATGGTGGCCGAAGGGCTGAAATTCGATCCCGCGGGCGATGTGAACACAGCCTCGGGCGGGGAACGGCGCCGTGCGGCACTGGCCAAACTGATGGCCGAAGCGCCCGAACTGATGCTGCTCGACGAACCAACCAACCACCTTGATATCGAGGCGATTGCCTGGCTGGAACAAGAGCTGAAACAAACCCGCGCCGCCTTTGTCCTGATTTCCCATGACCGCGCATTCCTGCGCGCACTCACCCGTGCCACGCTCTGGATCGACCGGGGCGCTGTGCGCCGGGCCGAACAGGGCTTTGACGGGTTCGAGGAATGGCGCGACAAGATCTGGGAAGAAGAAGACCAGCAGCGCCACAAGTTGAACCGCAAGATCAAGGCCGAGGCGCGATGGGCGGTCGAAGGCATCTCTGCCCGCCGGACGCGAAACCAAGGGCGGTTGCGGGCGTTGCAGGACCTGCGGGCCGAAAAGGCAAGTCAGATCAAGCGGCAAGGCACGGCCGCCATGGCCTTTGACGGCGGCAGCACCTCGGGCAAGAAAGTGGTCGAGGCGACAGGCCTGACCAAATCCTTTGACGGCAAACAGATCGTGCAGGGGCTGGACCTGACCGTGCAGCGCGGCGACAGGATCGCCTTTGTCGGGCCCAACGGCGTGGGCAAGACCACACTGATCAAAATGCTGCTGGGGCAGGTGGCCCCTGATGCGGGCACGGTCAAACTGGGCACAAACCTTGATATCGCGGTCTTTGACCAAAGCCGCGCGGCGCTGAACGCCGATATGACGCTGTGGGAAAACCTTGCCAATGATCCCGAACTGGGCGTGTCGGGCAAATCCGACCAGATCATGGTGCGCGGCACCCCCAAACACGTTGTGGGCTACCTCAAGGAATTTCTCTTTAACGAAGCGCAGGCCCGCGCCCCTGTAAAGTCCCTTTCTGGCGGTGAAAAAGCACGGCTTCTGCTGGCGCGCTTGATGGCGCGCGAAAGCAACCTTCTGGTGCTGGACGAACCGACCAACGATCTGGACATCGAAACGCTGGATCTGTTGCAGGACATCTTGGGCGATTATGACGGCACCGTGCTGCTGGTCAGCCACGACCGCGACTTCCTCGACCGTGTCGCCACAACGACCATCGCGATGGAAGGTAACGGGCAGGCGGTGGTCTATGCCGGCGGCTGGACCGACTATCGCGCACAACGGGGCGGCGATTTCCTTGAATCCAAAGAAGCCTCCAAGCCCTTGGCCAAAAAAGACAAAACCCCTGAAAAGAAAACGAACGCCGGCCTGTCTTTTACAGAAAAGCACCGTCTAGAGGCACTCCCCGGCGTGATCGACAAACTGACCGCCGAGATCAGTAAACTGGAAGAGCTGCTCGCCGATCCCGAGCTTTTCACCAAACACCCGCTGAAATTCGAAAAGGCGACAGATGCCCTGATCGCGCGGCAAAACGCGCTCTCCGATGCCGAAGAAGAATGGTTGACGCTCGAAGAAAAGGCGGGATAACCTAAGGTTGTATTCAACCTTTCAGAAAGCCCTTTCATGCCTGCCCTTCATCGAACGATCACCATTTGTCTTGCCATTGGGGTTGCTGCCTGTGCGCCTCTCGGTCCTATTGAGGGAACAAATGACAGCGGAGTAAATCGTCTGCAACTCGGGATGACACCTGCGCAGGTCGAAGCGACCATCGGTGCGCCGCAATTTGAAGAAGCTTCGCCAAGCGATCCATCGATTATCTGCAAGAGCTATATTTACGATGAAGTGATTGGCGCGAAGTTCGCCCATGTCACGTTCAGCGACGGGATACTCATTGCAGCGCGTGATAACCAACGCAAGACTTGCCAGCCTGATTGATCCAGCTTCTTTTGTTCAAAAATACCTTCGGGGGGCCCGTCAGGGCGGGGGCAGACAGCCCCCTCAGCGCTGGCCTTTTTCCACCTGTTTCACGGCATCCCACAAGGCGTCCATCTCGGCCAGATCACTTTGCGCGGGTGTCTTGCCGCGGGCGGCCAAAGCATCCTCCACCGCCTCAAACCGCCGTGTGAATTTCGCATTGGTGGCGCGCAGGGCGGCTTCGGGATCAATCTCCAGATGCCGCGCCAGATTGGCGACGACAAACAGCAGATCGCCGAACTCTTCTTCAACCTCGCGCTGGGTGAGGGTGTCGCGCGCCTCGACCAGTTCGCCGGCCTCTTCGACGATCTTGTCAATCACATGGCTCACATCGGGCCAGTCGAACCCCACACGGGCGGCCCGCTTTTGCAGTTTTACAGCGCGGGTCAGGGCAGGCAGGCCGACAGCCACCCCATCCAGCGTGCGCATCTGTGCCTTGCCCGCCCGTTCCGCCGCCTTGATCTTTTCCCAATCCGCCACCTGCTGTTCGGCGGATTTCTCGCGCGATTCGTCGCCAAAGACATGGGGGTGGCGGGCGACCATCTTGTCGCTGATCGCTTTCACGACGCTTTCAAAGGTAAAATGCCCGGCCTCGGCACCCATCTGGGTGTGATAGACGGTCTGCAGCAACAAATCGCCCAATTCGCCTTCCAACTCGGTCCAATCGCTGCGGGCGATGGCGTCGGCCACTTCATAAGCCTCTTCGATGGTATAGGGTGCGATACTGTCGAAATCCTGTTCGATATCCCAAGGGCAGCCGGTCTTTGGATCACGTAATCGGCGCATGATTTCCAGCAAACGGGGCATCCCGCCTTCGGGATCGTGTATCAGGGTATCATCAGCCATTGCACAGGGTCTCTTGTTGCGGTCAACTGGAACCCTATTGCCAGAGCGCCCGGAGCACCAGAGATGCCAATCATCAACCGTATCGCAGACTATGCCGAGGATATGACCGCGTGGCGCCGCCATCTGCACGCACATCCCGAAGTGGGGTTCGACTGCCACGGGACGGCGGCCTTTGTGGTAGAGCGGCTGCGCGAATTCGGTGTCGACGAAATCCACGAAGGCATCGCAACCTCCGGCGTTGTCGCGATTATCAATGGCCAGCGCGAGGGTGCGACAATCGGCTTGCGGGCAGACATGGACGCCCTGCCGATGCAGGAGATGACAGGTCTGCCCTATGCCTCGACCGTGCCCGGCAAGATGCATGCCTGCGGCCACGACGGACATACCACGATGCTTTTGGGGGCCGCCCGCTATCTGGCGGAAACGCGCAACTTTGCCGGCCGCGTGGCGCTGATCTTCCAGCCCGCCGAAGAAGGCGGCGGCGGGGGCGAGGTTATGGTCAAAGAGGGTATTCTTGACCGCTTCGATATTGCAGAGGTCTTTGCGCTGCATAGTGGCCCCGGTGATGCTGTCGGGTCATTCTACACCACGCCCGGGCCGATCATGGCGGCTGCCGATACCATCCACATCCATATCACAGGGGTTGGTGGCCACGGTGCCTATCCTTACGAGACCGCTGATCCCGTGGTGGCTGCGGTGGGCATCGTGAATGCGATCCAGACAATCGTCAGTCGCAACCACAAGCCCTACAACGATCTGGTGATCTCGATCACCCAGATCCACACCGGATCGGCGGACAATATCGTGCCGGAAAAGGCCTATATCAACGGCACGGTCCGCACGATGGACAAGGACACACAGGCCATGGTCCACAAGCGCCTGAAAGAGGTCGTAGCCGGCCACGCGGCGGCCTATAATGTGCAGGCCGAGCTGGTTTACGAATACGGCTATCCCGCGACAATCAACGACCCCGAGAAAACCGCCTTTGCCGCCGCTGTGGCGCGCGAGATCTCTCCCCTCGTCGATGATGCCCGCCAGTATGACATGGGGGCAGAGGATTTTTCCTATATGCTGGAAAAGCGCCCCGGTGCATATCTCTATGTCGGGAATGGCGACAGCGCCGGGCTGCACCATCCCGCCTATGATTTTGACGATGGTGCCGCTCCGGCAGGGGCGTCGTTTTTTGCGCGGCTGGTCGAGCGGGCCCTGCCTGTCGCGGGCTAAGAAAGAGGATAGACCGATGACACTGGATCAAGCAAAATCAGAGGTGGATGCGGCCTTTACCCGCGAGGACCGGCGCGGGTTGGCCTTTGAAAATGCCTTTGGCGGGGCCACATCCTTCATGCGCCGCAATTACACCAAGGATCTGGCGGGTTATGACCTTGCCGTCACGGGGATTCCCTTTGATCAGGCGGTCACGCACCGCCCCGGCACCCGCTTTGGCCCGCGCGCCATCCGCGAGGCATCGAGTTTGCAGCCCTTTGATCCGCCCTATGGCTGGGACGGGTTTGACCCCTTGGGTGAGTGCGCCATCGCGGACTATGGCGACATGCCGTTCGATTATGCCAATGTTGCGGGCGTGCCCGCGCTGGTGCAGGCCCATATCGCGGGCATTCTGGCGCAGGGTTGTGGCACGGTCACACTGGGAGGGGATCACTTTATCACCCTGCCGATCCTGCGCGCCTACGCCGAAAAATACGGGCCTTTGTCGGTGGTGCAGTTCGATGCCCATTCCGACCTTTGGCAAGACGACGACATGAGCCGGATCGACCATGGCACCTTTATGTACAAGGCGGTCAAGCTGGGGCTGGTCGATGTGACCCGCTCGATCCAGATCGGAATCAGGACAGACTGCGCGGATTATCTGGGCATGCCCTTTATTGATGCCCGCACCTGCCACGAAAAGGGCAGCGCATGGGTCACCGACCAGATCAAGACCCGCGTTGGCGATCACCCGACCTATGTGACCTTTGATATCGACGCGCTTGACCCCGCCTTTGCCCCGGGCACGGGAACGCCTGTCTGGGGCGGACTTGCAAGCTGGCAGACCGCTGCGATCCTGCGTGATCTGGCAGGGATCAATATGGTGGGCGGGGATATCGTCGAGGTCTCGCCGCCTTATGACACCACCGGGGCCACAGCGATCGCAGGGGCCCATGTCGCGATGGAGCTTTGCTGTCTTGCACTCTGGAATAAAAGGACAAAATGATGCCGAACCAACCGATCTCCGGCAATGATCTGGCCCGTTTCTCTGGCCCACAAAGCTTTATGCGTTTGCCCGAAGTGGGATCGGCCGAGGGCCTTGATGTGGGTTTTATCGGCATCCCGATGGATATCGGTACCTCTTGGCGGTCCGGTACACGGATGGGGCCAAAGCAGTTGCGCGAACAATCGGCAATGATCCGGCCTTACAACATCCAGACAGGGGCCGCACCCTTTGACGCGCTGCAATGCGCCGACCTTGGGGATGTGGCGATCAATACGTTTTCACTCAGCGACAGTATCCGCATTATTACAGAGACTTACGCGGCACACCTCAAGCATGATTTCATCCCTATGACCCTTGGAGGCGACCATACGCTGACCCTTCCGGTCTTGCGGGCGGTCGCGGCCAAGCACGGACCTTTGGCGCTGGTGCATGTGGATGCCCATGCCGATGTGAACGACGAGATGTTCGGCGAACGCGAGACCCATGGCACGGTCTTCCGCCGCGCTTATGAAGAAGGGATCATCACCCCCGACAAGGTGTTCCAGATCGGTCTTCGCGGAACAGGATATACCGCCGACGACTTTAACGAGGCGGCGGGATGGGGGTTCAACCAATTCCTTGCCCCGCAGTTGTGGCACAAGTCATTGACCCCCTTAGCGGCTGAAATAAAAGCGAAAATCGGCGATCAGCCTTGCTATATCACCTATGATATCGACAGCCTTGATCCTGCCTATGCTCCCGGCACAGGCACGCCCGAAATCGGCGGTCTGACCACGCCGCAAGCGATGGAACTGATCCGTGGTTTGCGGGGGCTCAATATTGTCGGGTGCGATCTGGTCGAGGTGTCCCCACCTTATGATCCGTCAGGCAATACCGCGCTGACGGGGGCCAACATCATGTTCGAAATGCTCTCGATCCTGCCCGGTGTGCCGTACCGTTAGGGCTGGCAGCACGCGGCAAGACGGCCTAAATACCCCTTACACATAACCCAAAGGTCTTTTTTCTGATGCGTATCGCAGCCCTTCTTGTCGCCTTGATCGTGGTCCTGATTGCGGGGCTGATGATCTATGTCCGTCTGGCGCCGACGCATGTGGCGCAATGGCACAGCCTGCCTGACGTGACAGAACCCGGCGATACCGCAGGGGATGGCAGTTTTCTGGCCGCGCGGCGGATCACAGCGCCCGCCGATCAGGTCCTTGCTGCGGTCGAAACGCGCGCTCTGGCCACACCGCGCACCGTTTTGCTGGCGGGCAGCCCTGCCGAAGGTCTGCTGACCTTTCAAACCCGCTCGCGGTTCTGGGGTTTTCCCGATCACACCACCGTCGGTGTGCAGGGCGATTTACTGGTGATTTATGGGCGTTTGCGCTTTGGCCAGTCCGACCTTGGTGTAAACCGCGCACGGGTCGAAGAGTGGCTTTCAACGCTTGGCCCCTTGACCGAACCTCTGTGATCGGCCAATCGGTGCCTTATGATCGCATCTGACAAAATCGAACAACTCATCGACCGTTTCCAGTTTCTGGAGGCGAAGATGGCTGATGGTGCCGCTGGCGCTGAAATCGCGACGCTGGGCAAGGAATATGCAGACCTGCGCCCCGTGGTGGAAACCGTCACGGCCTATAAAAACCTGATCGCCCAGATTGCCGACGCGCAAGCGATGCTCAAAGACCCCGAAATGCGCGAACTGGCCGAGGCAGAGTTGCCTGAACTCAAGGCCCAGCTGGCCGCGTCCGAACATGAGGTGCAACTGGCGCTGCTGCCCAAGGATTCCGCCGATGGCCGGCCCGCGCTGCTGGAGATCCGGCCCGGCACCGGCGGCGATGAAGCCTCGCTTTTTGCCGGTGATCTGCTGCGCATGTACCAGCGCTATGCCGAAGGGCAGGGCTGGAAATTCGAAATTCTGGAAGAAAGCCAGACCGAACTGGGCGGGATCAAAGAAGTTGTCGCGCGCGTGGCGGGCGAAGGCGTCTTTGCCAAGCTGAAGTACGAAAGCGGCGTCCACCGTGTGCAGCGCGTGCCGGAAACCGAAAGCGGCGGGCGTATCCACACGTCTGCGGCGACGGTGGCAGTTCTGCCAGAGGCGGAGGACGTGGATGTGCAGATCAATCCCGGTGATCTGCGGATTGATACGATGCGCGCCAGCGGCTCTGGCGGGCAGCACGTGAACACCACTGATAGTGCGGTGCGGATTTTGCATATTCCCACGGGCATGATCGTCGTCAGCGCCGAAAAATCCCAGCACCGCAACCGCGAGATCGCGATGCAGGTGCTGAAAACGCGGCTCTTTGATCTGGAGCGGCAGCGGATTGACGGCGAACGCTCTGCCGATCGCAAAAATCAGGTAGGGTCGGGGGACCGCTCTGAACGCATTCGGACCTATAACTTCCCGCAAGGGCGGATGACGGATCACCGGATCAACCTGACGCTCTATTCGCTGGGGCAGATCATGCAGGGCGATCTGGAAGAAGTGATCAGCGCGTTGCAGTCCGATGCGCAGGCGACGCTTCTGGCGGAAATGGGCGCGTGACACCGGACGACTGGCTGCGCAAAGGGGCGGCTTTGCTGGCAGCGGCGCAAATCCCTGATCCCCAACGCGAAGCGCGCCTGTTGTGGCGTGCCACACCGGACGAGGACGGGCCAACCTTTCTGGCGAAGGTGGAACAACGTGCAGGCCGCGTGCCGCTGTCGCATATTCTGGGCTACCGCGATTTCTACAAGCACCGGTTCATTGTGACAGGCGATGTTCTGGACCCGCGCCCCGATACCGAAACCCTGATCGAAGCGGCATTGGCGCACCCCTTCGCGCGCGTGCTCGACCTTGGTACTGGCAGCGGATGCATTTTGCTGTCGCTGCTGGATGCGCAAGGGCAGGCGACGGGCGTTGGCACGGATATCTCGCCCGCCGCCCTGGATATTGCACGGCAGAACAGTGCGGCTCTCCAACTCGAAGAACGTGCGGATTTTGTGCAATCGGACTGGTTTGAAAAAGTCACAGGGGCCTTCGATCTCATTGTCTCGAACCCGCCCTATATCGCCGCCGCAGAGATGGCGGCGTTGCAACCCGAGGTCCAGTTTTACGAGCCGCGCATCGCATTGACAGACGAGGCAGACGGGCTCACCGCCTACCGCGTCATCACGCAATCGGCGCCGGACTATCTCGGCTCCGGCGGGCGGTTGATCTTTGAAATCGGCCCGACGCAGGGCGCAGCGGTGACAGCCTTGATGAAAGATGCGGGATTCGCGGATATCCGTGTCATCCCCGATCTGGACGGTCGCGACCGGGTTGTGGCGGGATATTTCGCCAAAACAGCGGCGTAACCCAGCGATATCATGCAAATTCCGCGTCTTCGCGCAATTTGGGCTTGTCTTGAACCTGCACGCGTGTTTATTCATAGCCATCGGACGGGATGAGGGCCACTTTCAACCCTCTCCTCCGGTTAGTCGCCAAAATATCGCAGGGCCATACAGTCAAGACGCGCATGAAGGCGCGACATGAGCCAGCGCAACGACAGCCAAAGGCTTGAAAGCACATCAATGAGATCATCGAAGTCACGGTCGCGGAATAAAAACCGCAATACGCGTCCTACGGGCGGGAACATCATCAACCGGGTGTTTGACAGCTCTGGCCCGGATGGCAAAGTGCGCGGCACGCCGCAACAGATCATCGAGAAATACAACCAGTTGCACCGCGATGCGCAATTGTCCAATGACCGCGTGAATGCAGAAAACTTTGCCCAGCACGCGGAACACTACACCCGCATGCTCGCCGAAGCGCAACGCGAAGTGGACCAGCGGCGTGATGAGCAGGAAATGCAGAACCGCGAACGTCAGGCCGAGCGGGATCGCGAGCGTCAGGACCGTTTCAGCGCGCAAGAGACAGCGTCGAATGTGCCCGGAAGCGGGGACCAGCCTGACAGTGCACCCGATATCATGGGCGATCTGGACGAGAGCGACAGCGGTCTGGTCGAAACACCCGAAGAAAAGCCGCAGCGCCCGCGCAAACCGCGGGCACCGCGCAAACCGCGCCCTGCGCCCGATGCGGGAAACACCCCGGAAGCAGCCGAGTGAATGACAAGCCCTCCGATTTCGGGGGGCTTTTTGTTGGGGTCAACCTGCTGTGGCGAGGCTGCGGGCCAAGGCACAAAAGGCTTCTAGCCCCACCTGCTCGGCCCGTTCTGTCGGCTTGATGCCCACGGCGTGCAAATGGTCTTCAATCTGGGGGCTGACCGACTTGAGCGCAGAGCGCAGCATCTTGCGCCGCTGGTTGAAAGCTGCGGCCACCACCATGTTCAGCACGGCGGGATCCGCCGGATAGCGCGGCGCGGGCAGGGCGGTCAGATGCACCACGGCCGAATTGACCTTGGGCGGCGGGCTAAAGGCCTCTGGCGGTAGGTCCATCACGATCTTGGGGTCCGTGCGCCACTGCGCCAGCAGTGCCAAGCGCCCATAAGCCTTGCTCCCCGGTGTGGCGACGATCCTTTGGGCCACTTCGCGCTGGAACATCAGCGTCAGGCTCACCCAGAACGGCGGCCATTCCGGCGGTGTGAGCCAGCGCACCAGCAGTTCGGTCCCCACATTATAGGGCAGATTGGCCGCGATCTTGATGGGCGGGGTCAGGTGCTCCAGCGGGTTTACCGTCAGCGCATCCCCGTTGATGGCCTGCAAACGCCCCGGATAGGCTGCTGCAATCTCGGCCAAAGCGGGCATGCAGCGGGGGTCTTTTTCGATGGCCAGCACGCGCCGCGCCCCTTCGGCCAGCAATCCGCGCGTCAATCCCCCCGGACCCGGCCCGATTTCCAGCACGTCCGCGCCGGTCAGATCACCGGCCAGCCGTGCAATCTTGGCCGTCAGATTCAGATCAAGCAGAAAATTCTGGCCCAGCGACTTTTTCGCGGCCAGTTCATAGGTCGCGATCACATCACGCAAGGGTGGCAGATCATCAATCCCGCTCATCGTTTCTTCCGAGCATAAATATCCCCGCCGGAGGCTCCCATACTCTCAGCCCTCCCGTGCATCAGCCATTTGCGCGGCCATACGGATTGCGGCAATCATTGATGTCGCATCGGCGATCCCCTGGCCTGCGATATCAAAGGCGGTGCCGTGGTCGGGGGACGTGCGGATAAAGGGCAGCCCCAATGTCACATTCACGCCGCCGGAAAAATCCAGCGTCTTGATCGGGATCAGGGCTTGGTCATGGTACATGCAGACCGCGACGTCATAGTGTTTGCGCGCCCCTGCATGGAACATCGTATCCGCGGACAGAGGGCCGGAAATATCCATGCCCTGCGCGCGCAGGGCATCAAGGACCGGCGTGATCATCTCGATCTCTTCTTGGCCCATCTTGCCCCCTTCGCCCGCATGCGGGTTCAGACCGGCCACCGCAATCCGTGGTTTGGCGATGCCGAAATCACGGCGCAAGGCAGCATGGGTGATCAAAAGCGTGTCGGTCAGAAGACTTGCGGTCAGCGCCTCTGGCACGCGGGCCAGCGGGATATGGATCGTGGTGGGCACGACCCGCAGTGCCGCGCAAGCCAGCATCATGACAACCCGATCCGTGCCCGCAAGAGCGGCAAGATATTCCGTATGGCCGGGATAGGAAAAGGCAGCCCCGTCAATCAGCGCCGCTTTGTGGATGGGGGCGGTACAGAGCGCCCGCGCCGCACCGGATTGGACCAGCGCCACACCATCCGCAATCGCGTCGATCACCCCTTGGGCATGGGCGGGGTTCGGTTTGCCTGCAACCGCCAGACTGCCGAAGTCGCGCGCCAAGACCGTCAGTTTGCCGGGGTGGATATCCTGCGGATCGGTGGCTGCATGATAGGCTGTGCCTGCGGGCAAGTGCCGAGGGTCGCCCAGCCACAAAAGCGGAATTTCACCTTTCAGCGCGGCCCAGGCGGCGACAGTAATCTCGGGTCCGATGCCTGCAGGTTCGCCACAACTGATGACAACCGGTTTGGTCACGGACGAATGATGGCCGAGGCGCGCAGGTCTTCCAGCAAAGCATCCGACAAAGCAGTGAGCCGCTGGCTGCGCAGTTGACCACGGATCGTTTCCGGATCCGCGCTGCCCGCACCGGCGTTATTGCGTGCGCACAGCATCAAGAACACCAGCGTTTCCCCGTTATCGCGGGTCAGGTTCGTTGACACCTCGCCCGGATCAAGACGCGCGAGTTCGATGGCGACGTCGCTGGAGATGTCCGAAGGGTCCCTTGTGACGCGCTCCAGCACCTCTGCGGGCTGATTGCGGGCAACGCCGTAAAGGTCATCACAGGTATCGACCTGATCACGCACTTGCGCCGCTTGGCGCAAACCGGCGTCACTGCGGCCACCGGGAATCGCATAGATCGCATAGTCAATGCTGACGGGCGGTTGTACGGGGCGCGCGGCTTCGCGCTGTCCGCGCAGTTGGAACAGGGCAATCCCATTGGGAATATTGATGGGGGCTGTGACTTCGCCGGGTTCAAGCGACAGGATCAGTCCGCGCAATTGCGGCGGGTAGTTGTCAATCGGCAACCAGTCCAGTCGCCCGCCATTTTCACGCGACGGCAGGGCAGAGACCTGACGTGCGGCATCCTCGAAAGCGGCAAAGGACCGCATCTGCGCGATCTGGTCCGCGGCTTGCTGCGCTGCTGCGGCGCGTTCTGGCGGGGCTGCGATGATGATTTCGGTCAAGAGCACTTCCAACTGCGTCGTACCCGCACCTTGGCGCGCCTGTGCCCGTTCGACATCCGCATCGCTGATGTTCACCGAGCGCCCAAAGCGTCCACGGACAAAGTCACGCCATTGCACGCCGATACTGACAAAGTCTTGCAGCGTACTGATGTCCACCCCTTCCTGCGACAGCATCTGGGTAAACTGCGGCAGGGTCAGATCGGCACGGCCGGCAAATGCTTCGAGTTCTTGCTGCAGGGCCTCGTCTGACAGTCGCAGGTTGAAGCGCGCCATCTCTTGCTGCTTCAGACGATCCTCGATCAGCCCGTTCCGGGCCACTTCCCTCAGGTCTCCGGGGGTGCGGAACACTTCAAGAAGGCGCTCACGCTGGTTCAGTTCGTATTGTGTGATGACGCGATCATTGACCGTAATGGCCGGTGCAAGCTGCCCCTGCGCCACAACCATCTGCCCGCCAGACATCACTGCGGCTATTGCGATCAAGGCAACAGCGATCCAACCTCTATGCATCCCAAGACCCATCATTCGTTTCAATTGCCACAACCTGTTGCGATCCCGCCTGCGGCACGTCCCGTCGAGAAGCCGCCGATAGTGCCGCTTAGCCCAAATGTGGTGGACGATTCAACCGTAGACGAAGACGTAAAGCGGCGCGAGGCCGAAACGTCGACGGTCACGCATTCGTTTCGCCATCGCAAACCGATGCCCGCGCGCACGGGTCTGTCGGTGACCAAGTCATAGCGCGCATCTACATCCAGCGACCACGTTTCACTGAGCTTGGATTCTGCACTCAGCGTCCATTCCGATTTAGTGCCGGTCCGATCTTCTTGCGCATCTGGGCCCAGCCACAAAAAGTTCGCACGCAAAGTCAGCGTGTCATTTTGCCAGTTGATACGGCTGTCCGCGACACGCAGACCATCAGTTTCGTCCCACAGGCTGCGTGCATCTATCAAGAACCCGCCTGGCGCAATCAGTTGCCCGGCAACAAGCCAATCGGATTGCTGCCCATCCAGTCCAGAGGACGGTGTAAAGCCTGTGGCGGCGTCAGCGCGCATGATCCGGCCAAAACTCAGGCTCGAGGTGACCCCCGCAGCGCCATACCGCGTCCATGTCAGTCCGGCGGCGACCTGCGCGCCGGTTTCAACGGCATCATCGCCAGCATAGCGCGAAATCGCGTAGAGGTTCGCGCGGTCCAGTTCCGTGCGTGTGCTGTCCTCATTGGGAGGGGTGCCGCCGTAAAGCTCGGCCCAACCGAGGCTGACTGTCGGCTCGAGCAGGTGCGTTGTGCCTTCTGCGCCTTGGCGCGCCATCGGCCACCGCAGCGTGACACCGGCGCTTGGCACCAATCTCAGGTCGTTTTGCGCAAAAGCGCTGTCATCTTGGACAACATAGAAATCCGTGCGCACACCGATCTCGGCATCGGCCACAAAACCCTGCGGCAGCACCCAGCTGTTTTGCCACGCCCCGGCAACGCCGCCCCGCGCCAGATCCCGCCCGGCGGCACCATCGGTATTGCTGTAGCGATGGGCCAGATCAGCACTGGCCCTGTATTTCAGGGTCCCGCCGAAAGTGGGCGCAAAGCGCTCTTCATAGTTGATGTCGGCGATGATTGGCGGCAGGGACGCATTGGATTCACCATCGCGCAAGGTTTGGTAGTAGATGAACCGCGTTTGAAAAAGGGATGCGTCGGCCACGCGCAGCAGGGAAATAGCGCTGTCCAGCCGGTCTTTGTCTGCATAACCGTAGTCTGCCAGATAAGCGGGATCGCTGACCGCCTCGATGTCAAAGGCAAGCTTATAGTCTCTATTCAGATCAAAGTTGCCTCTGGCAAAAATGTAAGACCTGTTCTCTTCCTGTAGTGTGTCGTCGCTGATCGCGGCATTCGCTTCGATATAGCCGCGCAGGAATGCTTGGCGGTAGGTCAGTTCCAACGTCCTTGTTTCGGGCGAAACATAGGGCGTCACGGTCAGGTCGCGGGAATCCCCAAGTGTGATGAAATACGGCAGCTTGATCCCAAATCCCAACTGGGTGGTGTTCCGCTGCATCGGGACCAGAAATCCTGTCGCCCGGTCCAGGGTAGGGTCGGGCAGGCGCATGGCTGGCAGCCAGAACAAAGGCACGCCGCGCACATGGAATGTCGCGTTGCGGAAATAAAGCTGCTTTTCTTGCAGATCATGTACGACACGCTCGGCACGGATTTCCCACAAGGGTGGCCCGGTCCCGCACACGCGACAAGAGGTGGCAGAGGATTTGTAAAGCTGCGAATACCGGCCCGCACGCCGGTCGATCTGGTTTGCCGCCAGTTGAAGTTGCTGGTCCAGCACGATCCGCGCACCTTGCAAGATGCCGTTTTCCAGCTGCGGGTCGAGCGTTGCTGTTGTCGCGGTCAGGATCGTCCCATCAGCAGCCTTGATAAAGATGGGGCCCGTGACCTCGAATGTGTCGCTGGTTTGATCATAGATGATTTGCGAAGCCGTCAGCTGGTTTCCCTCAAAGAAAACCTCGACGTTGCCACTTGCGATCAACTGGTCCTCCCCGTTCAGCTGCACGGTGTCCGCGACCAAAGTCGCCGCCCCCTGGGCGCCAGCCGATCCGGGAAACCACAGCATGAGCAAAAGCAACAGTCGGCGCATCAGCCGTCCTCGTTGTGCAGCAAGATGCCAAGCGACAAGCCGATGGCGGCCAAAGGCGGCGCCCAAGCAGCCAAAAGGGCAGGCAACTGCCCGTTCTCACCCAGCACTTGCGCGAAATTCCGGATGAAATAGACCACAAAGGCAAGAATGATGGCCAACATCACCATCAACCCCGTGCGCCCCCCCCGTTGATGCCGCAATGTAAAGGCGGCTCCGATCAAGACCATCGCAACCAGAAAGACAGGCATGGCAAGTTCGGTATGGAACCATACCAAATGGCGCTGTGCCGAGAAACCGGCAGTGCGCAGGCGTTCGATGAAGGCTGGCAACTCCCAGATCGGGATCGAGGATGGTGTGCCAAAGCTGTCTCTGATCTGGTCGGGGGTCAGGGTTGAGGGAATGTTCAACTCGGGCCGGCTTGTCGCGCTTGCTTCCGGCGTTGTCTCGTCGTCGAGCACCCATGATTTTGTATCGCGCAGCAGCCATGCGCCAGTGATCAGCTCTGCCGATGCTGCGCTGATCCGCAAATTCGGGCCACCCGCAGGGCCGAAGGTCAGGAATGTCACATCGGTCAGCCGTGTGCCATCAAGATTGGCGCTTTGCGCCCGGATCACGGTTTGGCCTTCGTCAGAGCCTTGGCGCAACCAGAGCCCCGATGAGCCGATAGACAAGACCGAGGCATTCCCGCGCAGCGCGTCACCGCGTGCTTCGTATTCCTTCGAGGTGCCTGCAACGATCGGGTTAAGGATGGCCACCGCCAGAACGCCGATCATCAGCGCAACAGCCAATGGTGCCAGTAAGGCCCGCAACGCCGATCGGCCTGCGGCACGGGTGACCACCAGTTCGGACGATCGTGCCAGACTGAGAAAAAGTGCGATGGATGCAAGGATCATGATCAAGGGCAGGATGGCGTAAATGCCTTGCGGGATGTTCAAAAGGCTCAGCACAAGCAAATCGGCAAGACTGGCATCCGCTGACGCATAGCGGCGCACCTGATCGACCAGATCAATGAAAAGCATGATCAAAAAGAAGACGCCGGCGACACCAAGGAATGTCGTCAAAAAGCGCCGGGCAAAGTAGCGATGCAGGATCATGGGGCGGCTGTTTCCTTGATCCGGCGTTTGAACAGGTAAGGGCGGCTTGCCCAGAAAAGCAGGAACCAGATCATCAAAAGGCCGACCACGCTTTGCAGATAGGCCGCGAACCAAAGGTGCGGGTCGCTGCGCGCAAGTCGCAGACCGGTGGTTTCAACAGCCTTCACGATGATAATCAAGATGATGGCACCGATGATCTGCCTCCAGACACCAAAGCGGCTGTAGCCGCCGACCATCAGTGCCGCAAACCCCAATAGGGCTGCGACCGCACCAAGAATGGACTGGCTGAACCTGTCATGGGCCCTTGTGAGCAAATCTGCCGCAGTCTGGCGTGTTTCCGCCTGAAGCTCTGGCGTGGGATGGAGCAGTTCCCAGGTTGAAATATGCGTATCCCTGCGCCCGCGCGATTGCAGAGGCGCAATAAGATTGCCGACGTTATAGGCGAAATCATCAAATGAGGTCGTAAAGAGCCGCTGATCGGCGATGCGCAATGTCTGCACCAGCCCGTCAATCAGCACCAGCTGCGTTGTGTCACCGTCCCGGACCAAAAAGGCCCGCGCGGCGGTATAAGTGACCTGATCATCAGTGTCTCGTGTGTCAGAGATAAAGATATCACGCAATTCGCCCTCGGGCGTGATCTCGCGGATATAGAACATCACACCGTTGATGGGTTCGAGAAATTGCCCCTCGGTCAACAGCCGCGATGTGATATTCTGTGCAATCTCGCTTTGCCGTTCGGCCAGCCGAGCACTGCTGAGCGGAACGAGGATGTGCATCAGCAACGACATCAAGAGCGCCACGACAATACCGAAATAAAGCACAGGCCGCGCAAGACGGAAGGGCGAATAGCCGGTGGCTTGCACCACCGTCAGCTCTGCTTCGGTTGACATGCGGTTGGTCACATAGACAGCCGCCGCAAAAGCCGCCAATGGCAAAGCGAGCCTGATGACAGAAGGCAGGGACAGCGCCGTGAACTCAAGGAAAACAACCGCCGATTGCCCGTCGGCAATCAATTGGTCAAACAGGACGACCGCACGGTTGATCCAATAGACCAAAACCAGCACGAGGCTGAAGAAGCCAAACAGCACCATCAACTGCGACAGGAAATATCTGTCAAATCGTGCCAATGTTTTGTCCTTTGCCGTGGCCGCTCGCCTGATTGGGGTCAAACTAGCCGATCCCTGCGGCGGATTGAACAGCTATCTGGTCATTATGCGGGCTGCGGGCTACCTATTGCCGCATCAATCAGATCCGGTCCCGAGGAATGCCAATGACAATGCCAGCAGAAATTCAATTCAAAGATGTCGATCTTGATGCCGTGGCCGATGCCACGGGCAAGGTCGTCGTATTCGTGGATCTGGAGGGAAAGCTGAGCGCAGGGGCCCGCAAGGTGAACGCACTGATGCGCAAGGCATTGGCGCGCTTCGTGGAAAGTGCCGCATTTGAAAAGATGGCCGCCGGCGATCTGTCGACGCTTGCCTATCCCGCTGGCATGGCGGCAGAGGCCGTTTGCGTCATCAAACTGGGCCGCAGACCCAGCAGTCAGGAGGCCCGCAAGGCCGGCGCGCAACTGGCCAAGGCGCAGGGCGGCAAAGACCTTTTGGTGCTCGCAGGCAGTGTCGCACGCGCGGACGAGATCGCCTTGGGTCTGGCGCTGCGTGGCTATAGTTTCGATGCCCACAAGACCGAAGAGGCGAAACCGGCAGGGGCCGTGACATTCATGGTCGCACAGCCCGAAGAGGTGGCCAAAACCGCTGCGCCAATGGCCGCGATTGCCGAAGGCGTGTTTTTCACCCGCGATCTGACGAACGAGCCTGCGAATGTGCTGACGACGGATGATTTTGCAGCCCGTCTTGCGGCCATGCAGGAACTGGGGCTGGAGGTTGAGATTCTGGAAGAGGACGACCTTGTCAAACTCGGAATGCGGACGTTGCTGAGTGTGGGCCAAGGGTCTGACAGCCCCTCCAAAGTGGTTGTCATGTCATGGAACGGCGGCGGCAAGGAAGCCCCCTTTGCGCTGGTGGGCAAAGGCGTGGTCTTTGATACCGGCGGTATCAGTCTCAAGCCAGCGGGCGGCATGGAAGACATGACGATGGACATGGGCGGGGCAGGCGTGGTGGCCGGGGTGATGCGCACACTGGCGCTGCGCAAGGCCAAGGCCAATGTCGTGGGTCTGGTGGGGCTTGTGGAAAACATGCCCTCTGGCAGTGCAACCCGCCCCGGTGATGTGGTCAAATCCATGAAAGGCGACACGATCGAGATCATCAACACCGATGCCGAGGGGCGTTTGGTGCTGGCCGATGTGCTGTGGTACGCCCAAGAGCGGTTCAAGCCTGTGGGCATGATCAATCTGGCCACATTGACGGGGGCGATTCTGGTGGCTTTGGGCCATGAAAACGCAGGTGTCTTTTCAAACTCCGATGAACTCAGCACTGCTTTCATCAAAGCGGCCGCCGCCGAAGGCGAAGGCGCATGGCGGATGCCAATGGGCCCGGCCTATGACGAGCTGCTGAAGTCGCGGATTGCCGATATGAAGAATGTCGGCGGACGCTTTGCGGGATCGATCACCGCGGCGCAGTTCTTGCAGCGCTTTGTCAAGGACGACGTGCCGTGGTGCCATCTTGATATCGCGGGCACCGCAAGTGTGAAGAAAGAAACAGCGCTGGCCCCTGCGGGGGCGACCGGATGGGGCGTGATGGCGCTCAACCGGTTGATTGCGGATAAATACGAGACCTAGAATGGGGGCCGCGTTCTTCTATCACCTGACCGACAGCCCGCTCGAGGCCACACTGCCGATGCTGATCGGCAAGGCGCGGGATGCGGGCTGGCGCGTTCTGGTGCGCGGGAAGGATGCGGATTTGCTCAAGCGGCTGGATGATGTGCTTTGGCAGGGGCCGGAGGACGGGTTTTTACCCCACGGGCTGGCGGGGGGACCGCATGATGCCGACCAGCCGGTCTTGCTGGGCGATGTGCCGAGTGCAGGGTTTGGCTGTGTCATGAGTGTCGGTGGCGCAGAGGTGTCGGCGGAAGAGGTGGCCGCATTGGAGCGGACCTGCATCCTGTTTGACGGCCATGACGGCGTGGCGCTCGATCTGGCGCGTGGACAGTGGAAAGCGCTGACCGATGCAGGGTGTCATGCCCAGTATTGGGCGCAAGAGGCGGGCAGGTGGACCAAGAAAGCCGAGAAGTCAGGTGGATCATGATCCTCCTGACCTGTTGCGCCCCATGGTCCTAGAACGCAAAGCTTGAATCGAAGTCTTCAGGCAGTTCCACTGTCGGTGTGCAGGCGGTCAGGACCAACAAGAGTGCAATAACCCGGATCATCTGCGCAACACCAACTGGCCATTCGCGATTTCAATCCTGTCGTAAAGGCCCAGATAGGTCATGCCCAGCAAAGACGCATCCATTGCGCCCTGGTTCACGACTGCGGGCACACCGCTATCGGTGATATCGCCAAGCCGGACCTCATCCAGCAGCACCGGTGCCGTGCGCACCACCCCGTTGGCGGTATTGGCCGCCCCCGAGTATTGCAGGCTGGCCAGATCAAGCCCGATCCGGGCCGCATCCCGCTGCGAGAGGACCACTTGGCTGGCTCCTGTATCGACCACGAACTGGACCGGCGTGTCGTTGATGTCGAGCGTGAGATGATAATGCCCGTCGTTGCCGCGCGGCACCGCGATGGTGCGCTCGTCCACCATGGCTTGGCGGGGGTTCACATCGCTGCTGATATCTTCCCAAAGCCCGTAGGCCCCGATGACGCCCACAAAGATCAGCGCCCAGATTGCTGCCTGTTGCGCCATTTTGCCCATATTGCTGCGACCGGCCACAATGGCAGAGCCGCCGATGGCGGCCGCCAGCAGCACAAGATAGGTCAGTTGCATGATTTGATCGGTGCTCATGACCGAGATATAGGGGCTATCCCCCGATCCCGAAACCCCTCAGCCCGTCCAAAACGAATTGAACTGCCAAGGCGGCCAGCAACATGCCCAGAACGCGGGTGACGATGTTCAATCCGGTCTTGCCCAAGGCCCGCTCGATCGCGGGGGCCGCAAGGAAGGCCGCGAAGACGATAAACAAAACGCCAAGCAGCACGCCGGCAATCGCCCCGAAATCCGCTGCACTTTGCGCTTCGCCAGCCAGCAGGATGATCGTGGTAATCGCACCCGGCCCCACGATCAGCGGCAGCGCCAGCGGAAAGACCGATGGATCGTCGTGATGTTCGGCTTGCCCTTCGGCTGCACTGTCCGCACGCCGCGCCTGCCTGCGCTGAAACAGCATATCAAGTGCAGTCAGGAACAGCAGGATCCCGCCTGCGATGCGGAAGGCGTCCATCGATATCCCGATGAACCCCAGCACGGCCTCGCCCAGAAAGAGGAACACCAGCATCAAGCCTGCCGAGACAATACAGGCCCGTATCGCAATCGCGCGCCGTTGTGCGGCTGTCATCCCTTGGGTCAGCGCGATGAAGACCGGTGCCAGCCCCGGCGGGTCGATGATAATGAAGATCGTCGTGAAAGCGGCGATCAGGGCGGGAATCTCGGTCATCTCTGTCCTCTTTGACGCTCTCAAATTTCAAGAAATTTGAGGCCTCCGGCGGGGATATTTAGGCTCAAAAGAAGGCGGGGCCGGTTACAGTTTCTCGGCTTTTTCGAGCTTTTCCAAGGCGGCCATCCACATGGTTTCGGCACGTTCCAGCCCGTCCATGACTTCGGCGTATTTCTTGTTCCATGTGGCAAGCTCGCCTGCTTTGCCGTCCTCGTAAAGAGCCGGGTCGGCCAGTTTCTTGGCAAGTTTGTCCCGCATCTCGTTGATTTTCTTTACCCTTTCCTCGTTCTTGCGCACGTCGCCGCGCAGCGCTTGAATGGCCTCGCGGCTGGGCTTTTCGGCTTTGGCGGGTTTGGGTTTGTCTTTTTCGCCCGGTTTTTCCGGCGTCAGCAGCATCTTGCGATAGGCTTGCAGGTCGTCGTCATAGGGTGTCACATGCCCGTCCTTGACCAGCCACAGACGGTCCGCGACCATCGACAACAGGTGCATGTCGTGGCTCACAAGGATCACGGCACCCGAATAGGCGGTCAGCGCCTCGACCAGCGCTTCGCGGCTTTCGATATCAAGGTGGTTTGTCGGTTCGTCGAGAATCAACAGATGCGGCGCGGGCAGGGTGGCCAAGAGCAGCGACAGGCGCGCCTTTTGTCCGCCCGACAGACGCCCCACCACCGTATCGGCCTGATCTGCCCCCAGTCCGAACCCTGCCAGACGCGCGCGCAGTTTGGCCTGTCCTTCATGCGCGCGTTCGCGCATCAGGTGTTCCAGTGGCGTTTCATCGATATAGAGTTCATCGACCTGATGCTGGGCAAAGAACCCGATCCGCAGCTTGTTGGATGTCACCATCTTGCCCCGCGCGATGGGGAGCCGGTCCGACAGCATCTTGGACAGGGTCGATTTGCCTTCGCCATTGCGCCCCAGAAGGGCGATCCGGTCGTCCTGATCGATCCGCAGGTTCAGGTCGTGCAGGATGATGTTGTTGCCATAGCCCACAGCCGCCCCTTCGGTGGCGATGATGGGCGGCGAGAGTTCTTCGGGCTTGGGGAAGGTAAAGACCGTGCGCGCCACATCTTCGGGCGCGCGGATGGTTTCCATTTTTTCCAGCGCTTTCACGCGGGATTGTGCCTGTTTCGCCTTGGATGCCTTGGCTTTGAAGCGGTCCACAAAGGCCTGCAAATGCTCGCGCTTGGCCTCTTGTTTTTTGGCCGCAGAGGCCAGCAGCGCGCGCTTTTGCGCCCGCTGCTTGGCGAACATGTCATAGGTGCCGGTATAGTAGATCAGCCCCTTGTCTTCGAGGTGCAGAATACCACCCACTGAGCGGTTCAAAAGTTCGCGGTCGTGGCTGACGATCAGCACGGTATGGGGATATTTGACCAGATAGGCCTCGAGCCAGAGCGCGCCTTCGAGGTCGAGATAGTTGGTCGGCTCGTCGAGCAGCAAGAGGTCAGGTTCGGAGAAGAGGACCGCCGCAAGGGCCACCCGCATGCGCCAGCCGCCGGAAAAGGCCGAACAGGGCATTTGCTGTTCTTCATGTGTAAAGCCCAGACCCTTGAGGATCGTTGCGGCGCGGGCTTCGGCAGACCAGGCCTCGATATCGGCAAGCCGCGTTTGCACCTCGGCGATGCGGGAGGGGTCGGTGGCGGTTTCCGCCTCGGCCAGCAGCGCCTCGCGTTCGGTATCGGCGCGCAGCACGGTGTCGATCAGCGAGACCTCGTTACCGGGGACCTCTTGACTGACACCGCCGATTTTCCAGCCTTTGGGAATCGAGACATTGCCGGTGTCCAGCACCATTTCGCCCCGGATGATCCGGAACAGGGTCGTCTTGCCAGAGCCATTACGCCCCACAAGACCCACCTTATGCCCCGTGGGGATGGTGACGGTTGCGTGTTCGACCAGCGTACGGCCTTCGACGGAGTATGTGATATCTGAAATCTTGAGCATATGCGGGCTATGCTTGATCGCTGTGATGGGGTCAATCACCCGTTTTCGCTTGTGATGCGATAGTTGCGGATGGTGCAGCAGGGCGCCGATTGCTAAGCAGCCGAAATGGAAACACAACGCACAATCTTGCGGGCCAGTCTGGTGATCATCGGTTTTGGGATGCTTTGGGGCTTTTACTGGCTGCCTTTGCGCCAGATCGATGCGCTGGGGCTGACAGGGCCTTGGGGCACGGTGGCGATCATGGTGGTCGCTGTCAGCTTGCTGCTGCCTTGGGGATGGCGCGGGCGGCATGCGCTGCGCGGCTCGCATCCGATGGCGATTGCCTCGCTTGTTCTGGGCGGCGGTTCGTTGCTGTTTTACTCGCTGGGGCTGCTTTACGGGCGTGTCGGGATTATTGTGATCCTGTTCTACCTGACCCCGATCTGGAGCACGCTGATCGGCCGCTATCTTTTCGGCTGGCCAATTACAGGTGCGCGGATTGCGGCCTTGCTGGCGGGCGTCGCAGGGCTTGTGCTGATGCTGGGGGCTGATGGCGAGGTGCCTGTGCCGCGCGGACTGGGGGAATGGCTGGGGCTTGCCAGCGGGTTTCTCTGGGCGGTCGCCTCGATCGGGATCAAGGTCAAGGCCACGGCGGGCCCTGCGGAGAGTGCGTTTCTCTTTGCGGTCGGGGCCTTGCTGGGCGGGCTGATTCTGGCCCCGCTCATGGCGCCTTTGCCTGACCTTGCCGCATTGCCGGCACCCGGTGCTGTGGTGGTCTGGGTTGTCTTTACCGGCGCGCTGTGGTGGGCGCTGTCGATTGTGGGTCTTTTGTGGGCCACGACCAAGCTGGAACCGGCGCGGGTTGGCATCTTGATGATTTCAGAGGTGCTGGTCAGCGTTGCCTCGGCGGCGCTGATCGCCGGAGAGGTTTTGTCGCTGCCGGAGTTGATGGGCGGGACTTTGGTGCTGATCGCCGGAGTGCTGGAATTCCTGCCACGGCGCAAAAGGCGCTTGCCCTAGCCGTTTGTCGGCCAGGCATGGTGTTCGTCGTCGATCACAAGCGCGTGGGCGTGGCGATGGCCGCCGCCTTGCAGATGCGGGTGATCGTCGGGCAGGTCGTCGTGGGTGTGGGTCACGACAACCGGATCGCCTTCGGGCCAGAGACGCAGCGCCGCAACCAAGCCGATCCCGCCAACAACCGCCAAGATCCCCAATGTTGGCCCCATCCCCCAAGCGGCCATCGCATTGCCCGCCAGCGGATAGGTTACCAGCCAGCACACATGCGAAAGCGCAAATTGTGCGGTAAAGACCGACTGCCGGTCTTCGCTATGGGCTGACCTGCGCAAGAGCCTGCCTTGCGGTGTCAGCGTGGCGGAATAGGCAAGCCCTGTCAGCGCCCAGAACAGCAAGAAGACCGGCCATGTGACGGTCACAAAGGCTTGCAGCCCCATCAGGCCGGTCAGCAGGGCCGCACCGGTCATCATCACGGGCCGATCACTCAGCTGTTTGAGCAGGGCAGGCAGGGCAAGGGCCGCCAGCATCGAACCACCCCCGAAGGCCGCAAGCGCAAGGGCCACATCGCCATCGGTCCCGCCAAAGCCGCTGCGCACGACGACGACAGTATTGACGATGACAAAGGCGCTGGCGGCAGCCGCGGTCAGGGTCAGCGCCAGAAGACCGCGCAGGCGGGGTGTAGCCAGATAGATGCGCACACCGCGGGTCAGACGCGCGCGAAACGGGCGGTCTTTGGTGGGCTGGCGGTGTGGCAGTGTGACGGAGAAGATCAGCAGCGCCGAAATGACAAAGCCAACGACAGTGCCGCCAAAAAGCCAATGATAGCTCATCACCAAAAGCAAGACGCCTGCAAGTGCGGGACTGATCAGGTTTTCAAGGTCATAAGCCAGGCGGGACATGGACAGCGCGCGGGAATAGTCGTCTTCGTCCTCCAGAACATCGGGGATTGTGGCCTGAAACGTGGGCGTAAAGGTCGCCGATGCGGATTGAAGCAGGAAAATCGCCAGATAAATCTGCCAGACCTCGGTGATAAAGGGCAGGGACAGGGCAACACCCGCCCGCACCAGATCGGCGGCAATCAGAACCGGTCGGCGGGGCAGGGTCGCAACCAGCGCGCCCGCAACCGGGGACAGCCCGACATAGGCGACCATCTTGATGGCATAGGCCGTGCCCAGAACGGTGCTCGCCCCCGTCCCCGCAAGATCATAGGCCAGCAGGCCAAGAGCCACAGTCAGCAATCCTGTCCCTGTCAGTGCGACAACCTGCGCCGCAAAGAGCCTGCCAAAGACGGGATGAAAAAGCAGCTGCCACATCATGCGGGTGTAGCCTGTCGCGGGGGCAAGTGTAAATCACGGCTTTTCATGGCCGAGGCCGCATGCTAGGGCGCAGCCATCCATTCAACGGGGTTTCCCCGCAGCATATGTAAGAGGCTCAACATGGCGATCCAGCGTACTTTTTCCATCATCAAACCCGATGCCACCAAGCGTAACCTGACGGGCGCAATCGTGGCCAAATTCGAAGAGGCCGGTCTGCGGATCGTCGCTTCCAAGCGCATCCATCTGACTTTGGCACAGGCGCAGCAGTTCTACGGTGTGCACAAGGACCGTCCATTCTTTGGCGAACTTTGCGAGTTCATGATCTCTGAACCTATTGTGGTGCAGGTTCTGGAAGGCGAAGACGCGATTGCAAAGAACCGTGAAGTCATGGGTGCAACCAACCCCGCAGACGCCGCACCCGGCACCATCCGCAAGGAATTCGCACTGTCCATCGGTGAAAACTCGGTCCACGGGTCCGACGCGCCGGAAACGGCTGCCGAAGAGATCGCATTCTTCTTCTCCGGTCTTGAACTGGTCGGGTAAGTCATTGGTAAGTCGGGGTTAACCCCGACCTACAGTCATATCGTGAAAGCCGCGCGCACCGGATGGTGCGGGCGGCTTTTTCATTTTCGGGCTTGGACCACACCGATCTGGTTCAGGAACCGTTCCAGCTCTGATCGCCCTTCGTCGAAACTGCCGGCTTTGATCTTGTCGAACTGGCGGCGGAGCGCTTTTTTCTCCTCGCCCTTGCAGTCGTTCCATGGCCGCCCTTGCAGCGCCATATGCAGCACGTAATAGCCGATGAAATGGGGTTTGGTGCCGCCTTCGAGCATCTTGGCATAGGCCGCGTCGGCGCCCAAGGCGTGCAATTGCTCTGCCGTGGTGATGCCCACGGCTGTCATCTGCGCCGCGAAGGCCGGACCGATGTTTTTGATGGAGGTAAGCTCTGCCATGACGCGACTTTATCGCGGCAGGGAAAAAAGGCCAGTGAGGTTTGGGGCGGATCGGGGAGGACAATCCGTTGACAGCGGCCTCACCGGCCTGAAGACCTGTGCCTAGATACTGGCGAAGTCCGTATAAAGCGGCGCACCGGGTGCGGTTTGCATCTGCTGTGGCGGTGTTGCGCCTTGCATTTGCTGGGCAGTGTCCAGCGTCTGCTGGCTCTGGGAAGGGGCCTGATGGTTTGCACCGGGTTGCGGTGCGGGGGTGTTTGCAGCGGCCATTTTGTTGGTCCTTTAGCTTGCTCGTGGGTTAACTTTACGCAGCATAACGCCGTTCTGACTACATGGCTGTGTCTTCAACGAGGTTGTGACGTGACATATTTGTGACCAATGGTCCGGGTTTTAGGGTTTTCCGCGCTTTGGTGCCGCACCGCCACCCTTGCCTAAGCTCTTGCGCGGCTTGGCTTTTCCGCCCGGAGGGACGAACCGCTTGGAGGTGTCTTTTGCGTTACCGGCGGGTTTGCCAGCGGGTTTGTCGCCACCGGGCTTGCGGGGTTTTGTGTCAGCATTGAAACGTGGTTTACCTTTTCCGGCGGGTTTTGACCCATCGGATTTGGCCTTGTAAGGCGGCTTGCTGCGTTTTTCGACAAGTGCATCGCCGTGATCGCGGCGTTCCGGCTTGTGGCGCGGTTTGCGGGCCTTGTAGTCATCGGCAGCGCCCGGAATGGGCTGGATTGCAGCCACATGATCCTGCTGGGACGGTGGCGGCGGGGCCATATCGCGCGGTGCATGCCGCTTGGGTTTGTCGGCATAGTCGCGCTTTGGTTTATCGCCGAAATCACGCTTGGGTTTGTCCCCATAGTCGCGCTTTGGCTTGTCGCCCGCGTCGCGTTTGGGCTTGTCGGCATAATCGTTCTTTGTTTTGCGCGGGCCACGCTCGCCCAGTTGGGGCGGGCCATCGAGGGCGGTCAGCGTCGCTTGGTTTTCCAGCTTCATGTCGCTGCCAACGGCCTTGAGGAAACCGGCAACTGCGGGTTCCGCTATCTCGACGAAAGTCTCGTTGGGCTGAATGCGGATCGCGCCGATCTCGTTCTTGGTAATGTCACCGGCCTTGCAGATCATCGGCAAGAGCCAGCGGGCCTCGGCCTTGCCTTCGCGGCCCACATCGACGCTGAACCATTTTGACGGGCCAAAGGCCTTGTGTTCGCGCGGTGCGCGCTCTTCGCGGGGGCTGCGTTCCTTGGTTTGGGGGCCGTCCTTGTAGTCGCTCAGATGCTCGGGCGCGGATTGCTTGCCGGCGTAAAGGCGCAGGTAGGCGGCGGCGATCTTTTCGGGGGTGTGTTCGGCCAAAAGGCGCGTTGCAAATTCCTGTTCGCTTTCGCTGAAGTCTTCGGTCCAGACCGGATCATTCAACAGACGCTCTTCATCTTTGGCTTTGATGTCTTCGGCTGTCGGCGGGCTGGCCCATGTCGCGTCAAGCTTGCCCCAGGTCAGCAGGTTTTCCGCGCGACGCTTCATTTTGGCCGGCGCGATCATCGCCGAAATCCCTTTGCGTCCGGCACGGCCTGTGCGGCCAGAGCGGTGCAGGAGCGTTTCGGCATTGGTGGGCAGTTCGGCGTGAATGACCAGTTCAAGGTTGGGAAGGTCGATCCCGCGTGCGGCCACGTCGGTCGCCACACAGACCCGCGCGCGACCGTCACGCATGGCTTGCAGCGCGTGCGAGCGTTCGGCTTGCGATAACTCGCCTGACAGCGCGACCGTCGCGAAACCGCGGTTTGCCAAACGTGTCGTCAGTCGGGTGACCGAGGCGCGGGTGTTGCAGAAAACGATCGCGTTGGGTGCATCGTAAAAGCGCAAAAGGTTGATGATCGCCGCGTCGATATCGTGGTTGGCAACGCTCAGCGCGCGGTATTCGATATCGGCGTGCTGGCTTTCCTTGGCGGTGGTGGCCACGCGCACGGCGTCTTTTTGATAGGATTTGGCCAGCTTCACGATGGCGGCAGGGACCGTGGCCGAGAACATCAGCGTGCGGCGCGTTTCGGGCGCTTCGCCCAAGATGAATTCCAGGTCTTCGCGGAAACCCAGATCCAGCATCTCGTCGGCTTCGTCCAGGACGATCGCGCGGATGTCGGACATATCAAGGCTGCCGCGCATGATGTGGTCTTTCAGGCGGCCCGGTGTGGCCACAACAATATGCGCGCCCCGTTCCAGCGCGCGGCGTTCGTCGCGCATGTCCATGCCGCCCACACAGGATGCCATGGTCACTCCGGCTGCGGCATAGAGCCACTGGAGTTCGCGTTTCACCTGCAGGGCCAGTTCGCGGGTCGGAGCGATGACCAAGGCCAACGGCCGGCCGGCGGGGCCGAATGTGCCGTCCTCGGTCAGGATGGTCGGGCCGATGGCGAGGCCGAAGCCGACTGTTTTGCCCGATCCGGTTTGTGCCGAGACCAGCAGGTCCTGGCCTTCCAGTGCCTCGTCTGTGACTGCGATCTGAACAGGTGTCAGTTCGGTATAGCCTTGTTTGGCGAGGGCATCGGCGAGGGTCGTGATCATAGGGTCGGGCTTTCTAAGGCGGATAAGTCACGCGCACTACGCCCAGCGGGGCGGTTTGTATAGGGGGGATGTAAGCGTTTCTTGGCGATTGTGGGACTGGGGCGCTGCCCCAGACCCCGGGATATTTTTACTCAAAAGAAGATGGATTGGCCGTGAACCATGCGTCGATCCGCGCTTTGAGGGCCGCCCAGATCGCGGGCGCCCCTTTTTCGACTTTGACACCGACGCGGGATTGCAGTTGTGCGGCGGTCACCTTGTATTCCGGCCAGGTGCCGCCACCGGTTTCCAGATTGGAAATCACAGGCTGCACACGGTCGATGGATTTGGCGAAAATCGCATCATCGGTTTCAGCGGCTTCGAATTCATCCCAGAGCGCGCGGAAGGCCTGCGCCTGATCGCTGGGCAGAAGCCCGAAGAGACGGTCCGCTGCGGCCTTTTCGATGCGGTCTATGGCCACCGGATCGTGGTTCGCGTGGATCGGCGTGTCGCCTGCGTCAATTTCGACAAGATCGTGGATCAAGAGCATCTTGATGACACGGTCGATATTGACGGGCCTGATCGCATGTTCGGCCATGACCATGGCATAAAGCGCGATGTGCCAACTGTGTTCGCCCGCGTTCTCGCGGCGTGAGCCATCGCAAAGCGTGGTGCCCCGCAGGACGGATTTCAGCTTGTCCGCTTCGATCAGGAAGCCAAGCTGCCCATCAAGGCGCGTGGTCATCTAGCGGGTGACGCGACGCGGTGCGCCGTTGGCGGAACTTTCCGTTGGGGGTTCGCCGATCTCTGGCACCTCCGCCACAGAGGCGGGCAGATCTTCGGTTTCGGGCTCTTCGGTCAGGCCTTGCAGGGGGGCTGGCGGTGGTTTTGGCGCCTCGGCGTAATTGGTGGCTTGGCGCTGTGCGAGGATGCCCCGCGCCCGCGCTTCGGCGCGCCGCACCCGCACCGCCGTCAGATAGCTTTCCTGCAGGGTCTGCGACGAGGCACCCAGCACTTCACCGATCATATCGACAATCGCGATATCACCAGAGGCTTCTTGGTCCGCGAGCGCAAGATCTGCCAATTCACCCGCAACTTTCTCCACATAGGAGTCGGCCATGGTTTACCTCGTGTTCTCTGTCAGGCGCCGCCGGACATAGGTGCGCACGGTGTCAATCATCGGGTCCATATAAGGGTCTTCAAAGAAGTGGCCCGCGCCCTTCATTTCGTCATGGGTCACGGTGATGCCCTTTTGCTCGTGCAGTTTGTTCACAAGGCTGACCGTATCGGCGGGCGGTGCCACGCGGTCGTTTGATCCGTTGATGATCAGACCGGAGGCCGGGCAGGGGGCCAGAAAGCTGAAGTCATACATATTGGCCGGAGGGCTGACCGAGATGAACCCGGTGATTTCCGGCCGCCGCATCAAAAGCTGCATGCCGATCCATGCGCCGAAGGAAAAACCGGCCACCCAGCAATGTTTGGCGTTGCTGTTCATCGATTGCAGATAATCGAGCGCGGAGGCCGCATCGGACAATTCGCCCACGCCCTGATCGTATTCGCCCTGGCTGCGCCCGACCCCGCGGAAGTTGAACCGCAAGACGGTGAACCCCATGTTGTAGAAGGCATAGTGCAAATTATAGACGACCCGGTTGTTCATTGTGCCGCCGAACTGCGGGTGCGGATGCAAGACGATCGCAATCGGTGCGTCACGGTCTTTTTGCGGGTGATAGCGTCCCTCGAGGCGACCTTCGGGTCCGGGAAAGATGACTTCGGGCATAGGTGTTCCGTCGCTGCTGTGGGTGCCTTCGGCATTCTTGACGAAAATGCTCGGACACCTTAGAAAGATTCTAAACTAGGCGGTACCGCCCGCGTTGTCGTGATCTCGGTCAAGTAATGAAGCAGGGCAGCGCCGTCAATGATATTGCGCCGGGCGCGCAGGGGGACATGGGATGAAGTTAAGCACCAAAGGCCGCTATGCGATGGTCGCTCTTGCTGATCTTGCCCTGCAAAAGGACGCAGGGCTGGTCAATCTGACCGAGATTTCCAAGCGGCAGGATATCTCATTGCCCTATCTGGAGCAGTTGTTTGTCAAGCTGCGCCGCGCGGGACTGGTGGAATCCGTGCGTGGCCCCGGCGGCGGGTATCGTTTGGCCCGTGCGGCATCCGACATCCGCGTGTCAGAAATTCTGGGTGCGGTGGATGAGACCGTGTCGGCCATGCACAAAGGTGCGGGCGCATCGGGTGGTGCGTCTGGATCGCGTGCCCAATCCATGACCAACCGGCTGTGGGAGGGGCTGAGCGCGCATGTATATGTGTTTTTGCATCAGGCCCGTCTGTCGGATGTGGTGAGCAACGAATTGGCCCCCTGTCCGGCGGTGCCTGCCTTGTTTGAGGTTGTGGATGAGGCGTAGCAGGGGGCGCTGCCCCCGGCCTGCGGCCTCCCCCGAGGTATTTTTGAACAAAAGAAGATGATGAGAACCTATCTGGATCATAATGCGACCACACCGCTGCGGGCCGAGGCCCGTCAGGCGATGCTGGCGGCCATGGATGTGGTGGGCAATCCGTCGTCGGTCCATGCCGAAGGGCGGGCGGCCAAGGGGATCATCGAGACAGCGCGTGCGCAAGTGGCCGATGCTGTGGGTGCCTCTGGCGCGGATGTCGTGTTTACCTCTGGCGCGACCGAGGCCGCCGCTTTGGCGCTCGCGGGGCGCGGGCTGAAGGCGGCCCCCATCGAGCATGACGCGGTCCATGCCTGGATTGATCCGTGTCTGCCTTTGCTGGATGGTGCGGTGCAGGTGGATGATCCGGCGGGATCGGTGGTGCAACTGGCCAATTCCGAAACGGGGATTGTGCAGGACCTGCCGCAGGGCCTTGCGGTCAGCGACATCACCCAAGGCTTTGGCAAGGTGCCTTTTGCCTTTTCGTGGTCCGGTGTGCAGATGGTGTTTCTGTCGGCCCATAAGTTTGGGGGGCCCAAAGGTGCTGGCGCGCTGATTTTTCCGGCGGGCACCGATGTTGCGGCCCAGATCAAAGGTGGCGGGCAGGAAATGGGCCGCCGTTCCGGCACTGAAAACGTGATTGCGATTGCGGGGATGGGTGCTGCTGCGGTCGCGGCACAGGCTGATCTGGCCGCGGGCAAGTGGGAGCGGGTTGCCAAACTTAGAAATATTCTAGAAAAGGCCATTGAGGCTTCCGAAAAGAATACTATTTTTGTCGGGAAAGGGTTGCAGCGCCTGCCTAACACCAGTTGTTTTGTCACTCCGGGATGGAAAGGCGAGACGCAGGTGATGGCGATGGATCTGGCTGGTTTCGCTGTCTCTGCGGGTTCGGCCTGTTCGAGCGGCAAGGTCAAGGTCAGCCGGGTTTTGCAGGCTCTTGGCCTGGATGATGAAGCGGCGGCAGGTGCATTGCGCGTGTCGCTGGGCATCGAGACGACAGAAGACGAAGTCATGCGCTTTGTGCAGGCTTGGACCGAGAAACGCGCCCGCAGACGGGCCGCTTGAGAGGATGATGAGATGACTGCTTTGGATGTGACGGAAGTCAAAGAAGGCGTTGATCAGGAGACCGTGGATGCGGTCAAGGAACTCTCGGGCAATTACAAATACGGCTGGGAAACCGAGATCGAGATGGACTACGCCCCCAAGGGCGTGAACCCCGATATCGTGCGCCTGATCTCTTCCAAGAACGAAGAGCCGGAGTGGATGACAGAGTGGCGTTTGTCGGCATTCGCGCGCTGGGAAAAGATCAAGGAACCCACGTGGGCCATGGTCAACTACCCCGATATCGATTTTCAGGACATCTATTACTATGCCCGCCCCAAGAGCATGGAAGTGAAGCCGAAATCGCTGGATGATGTCGATCCCAAGCTGTTGGCGACTTACGCCAAGCTGGGTATCCCTTTGAAAGAGCAGGCGATTTTGGCCGGTGTCGAAGGCGCCGAGGATATCCCGGCGGAAGGCCGCAAGGTCGCCGTGGATGCGGTTTTTGATAGTGTCTCGGTTGGCACGACCTTTCAGGCGGAACTGAAAAAGGCTGGCGTGATTTTCTGTTCGATCTCGGAAGCGATCCGCGAGCATCCCGAACTGGTCAAGAAGTACCTTGGGACGGTCGTGCCTGCCTCGGATAACTTCTATGCCACGCTGAATTCTGCTGTCTTTTCGGACGGGTCGTTTGTCTATATTCCGCCGGGGGTGCGCTGCCCGATGGAACTGAGCACCTATTTCCGCATCAATGCCGAGAATACAGGCCAGTTCGAGCGGACTCTGATCATCGCCGACAAGGGGTCATATGTGTCCTACCTTGAAGGCTGCACCGCACCCAAGCGCGATGTGGCCCAGCTTCATGCGGCGGTGGTCGAGATCATCATCGAAGAAGATGCCGAAGTGAAATATTCCACCGTGCAGAACTGGTATCCCGGTGACGAGAACGGGGTGGGCGGTATCTATAACTTTGTCACCAAACGCGCCGACTGTCGCGGTGACCGCGCCAAGGTGATGTGGACCCAGGTGGAAACCGGTTCGGCTGTGACTTGGAAGTATCCAAGCTGCATTCTGCGCGGGGATGACAGCCAGGGCGAATTTTATTCCATCGCCATCGCCAACAATATGCAGCAGGCCGACACAGGCACGAAGATGGTCCATCTGGGCAAGCGCACGAAGTCGCGGATCGTGTCCAAGGGGATTTCGGCGGGCAAAGCGCAGAACACCTATCGCGGGCTGGTGTCGATGCACCCCAAAGCCAAGGAATCACGCAACTATACGCAATGCGACAGCTTGCTGATCGGCGACAAATGTGGTGCGCATACAGTGCCTTACATCGAAGTGCGCAACAACTCTTCGCGGGTCGAACACGAGGCGACGACATCGAAAGTGGATGATGATCAGCTGTTCTATTGCCGCTCGCGCGGGATGGACGAGGAAGAGGCCGTGGCGCTTGTTGTGAACGGGTTCTGCAAAGAGGTGCTTCAGGCGCTCCCGATGGAATTTGCGATGGAAGCGCAGGCGCTCGTGGCGATCTCGCTGGAAGGTTCTGTCGGCTGAGTGTCGGCACATCAAAGGAAGCTGACGTGAACGATCCCCGCGATCCTTTTTTGGCGCAGTACCGTGCGAAACCACTTTGCTGGTCGTGCCGTGCAGATGATGTCTGCCCGGGCGGGGATTATGACATGAGTTTTGGTCTTGCTGGGCGCTATTCTTTTGCGGCCCCGTCAACTTTTTGCCCAACTTCAGTGCTAGCCGGTACGCAACGTACAGATCATGGGGTTGGGGCCGATGCCCACTGCAAAGCAAGATATCAACGACTTTCGCGATCGCGTAAAGCGCATCGGGAACCCGCGCAACACGTCCTATTACGATCGCGATCTGGGGATGGAGATCCCCAAGCGCGTGTCGCACAAGGAAATCAAAAAGAAGAACAAAAAACCCTCGGTGCTGTCCACGTTGCTCGTATCGGTGATTCTGGGCGGTCTTGGCTTGATGTTCGCGCAGGTCGTGCGAATCCGGTACTTTGGCCTGACAGAACCCAGCAACCTGGTCTTGTATCTGGAGCTGTTCATCGCTTTCTGGGCAGTGGTGATGTTGGCGGCCCTGATGGATCGGCGCAAGACCTCGGAACGGATCGCGCAAGTCGTCGGCGTCGCGGTCATGATGGTCGCGGGGCACAATATTATCTGGCGGTGGCCGGATCAGCTGGCGATCATCTATACGCCGGCCCACGTCGAACAAGTGCTCGAAACGACGACCCAGCATTCGGTCGTCGTGCGCGGTTCGGTTTACGGTCTGTAAATACACACAATTTTCAAGGTTTTGCCCTGCGCGGGTTACGCTGCGCGGGGGCTATTGCCTTGTCTGAAATGCATCTGGATGTAGGAGAATAAAATGCTGGAAATCAAGGGCCTGAAGGTCAAACTTGCAGAAGAAGACAAGCAGATCCTGAAGGGTGTTGATCTGAGCATTGCGCCCGGCATGGTCCATGCGATCATGGGGCCGAACGGGTCTGGCAAATCGACTTTGTCTTATGTGCTGTCGGGCAAAGGCGGCTACGAAGTGACCGGTGGTTCGGCCACGCTTGAAGGCGCGGACCTGCTCGCGATGGAGCCCGAAGACCGCGCGGCTGCGGGTCTTTTTCTTGCCTTCCAGTATCCTGTCGAAATCCCCGGTGTGGGCAACATGACCTTTTTGCGGACTGCCGTGAACGCTCAGCGCAAAGCGCGTGGCGAAGACGAACTGAGTGCGGGTGATTTCCTCAAAGAGGTCCGTGCCAAGGCCAAGGACCTCAAGATCGACGCGGAAATGCTCAAGCGTCCGGTCAATGTCGGATTCTCGGGTGGTGAGAAAAAGCGTAATGAAATCCTACAGATGGCGATGCTGGAACCAAAGATGTGCATTCTGGACGAGACCGATTCCGGCCTTGATGTGGATGCGATGAAACTGGTTTCTGAAGGGGTGAATGCCCTGCGCTCGACGGGTCGGTCTTTCCTGGTCATCACCCACTATCAGCGCCTGCTGGATCACATCAAACCCGATGTCGTCCATATCATGGCCGATGGCCGGATCGTCAAAACAGGCGGCCCTGATCTGGCACTGGAAGTCGAAAACAACGGCTATGCCGATATTCTGGCAGAGGTCGCCTGATGGCATTGGCAAAACTGAAAATGGACGCAACACAGGCGCGTCTGGCCGATGTGGTGCTGCCGGATGGCGCGGCTTGGGGCAATGCGGCGCGTGCGGATGCTTTGGCGCGGGTGCAGGCGATGGGATTGCCGACCAAGCGGGACGAGTATTGGAAATACACTGATCCGGCTTCGCTGGTGGCACATGACGCCCCGAAAGCTGCGCTTTTTCACAATGACGAAGGCCCTTTGTTCACAGCTGTGGATCGGGTACGCGTCGTTTTTGTGGATGGTGTGTTTGATGCCGATGCTTCGGACGATCTGCGCGCCGAAGGGCTAGAGATTGAACGGCTGTCCGATGCCATGAAGACCGATATCCATTGGGCCAAGGACGTCTATGGCGTGCTTGAAACGCGCGGGCAGACCCCTGTGGCGCGGCCTTTGGCGGCGCTGAACACGGCACTTGCCACTGATGGTGTTGTGATCCGTGTGACAGGCAAAGCGTCAAAGCCGGTCAATCTGATCTACCTGCATCAGGATGAAAACTCGGATGCGATCTTGCACAATGTGGTCAAGGTCGAGGCGGGTGCAGAGGTGACGTTGCTCGAAACCGGCCCCGCTGCGGCGCGCTTTTCCAAGGCACTCGAAGTCGACATCGCAGATGGCGGCACGTTTCACCACGTGCGCGCCCAAGGCCGCGACCACGAACGGCGCGCGGTGACCCATTGTTTTGCGCGCCTCGGTGCGGCAGCGACGTTCAAATCCTTTACCCTGACCTTCAACGGGGTACTGACCCGCAACGAATGCATCCTCGAGATCGTGGGCAATGATGCCGTGGCCCATGTCGCGGGCGCTTGCGTCGGTGACGGGAAGGATTTCCATCACGACGATACGGTCTTTGTCACGCATGACGCGGTGAATTGCGAAAGCCGACAAGTCTTTAAGAAGGTCTTGCGCAACGGGGCGACAGGCGTGTTCCAAGGCAAGATCCTGGTCAAGCCGGGCGCGCAAAAGACCGATGGCTATCAGATCAGCCAAGCGCTTTTGCTGGATGATGACAGCCAGTTTCTTGCCAAGCCCGAGCTTGAAATCTACGCCGATGACGTGGCCTGCTCGCACGGTTCGACCTCTGGGGCGATTGACGAAACAGCCCTGTTCTATCTGCGCTCGCGCGGCGTGTCACACAATGAGGCGCGCAATTTGCTGACCCTGTCATTTGTCGCGGAGGCGCTTGAAGAAATCGCAGACGACACGCTGGCTGATGAATTGCGCGACCGGCTGGAAGGCTGGTTGTCACGGCATAGCTGATGGCAGTCACCAACGACATTGTCCGGACATGGCGCCGGCCGCGTGCGGTCATGCGTGATCTGCTGGCGCAGGGCAAACGCGAGGACCGCGCCATTGCCTATCTGATGATCAGTTGCTTTCTGATCTTCGTGGCGCAATGGCCGCGCCTGTCGCGTCAGGCTGCGGGCTTTGAATTGCCGCCCGGCGCAGAGGTGCCAGAGCTGGACCGGCTGATGACTTACGAGTTCTTTGCATGGCTCATGGTCTGGCCATTATTGCTTTATTTTCTGGCAGGCTTTACGCATCTGGTTGCCAAAGTGGTCGGAGGCAAAGGCGACTTCTACGGCGCACGGCTTGCGCTTTTCTGGAGCCTGCTGGCGACAACGCCGCTTTTGCTGTTGTATGGGCTGGCTGCTGGTTTTGTCGGACCCGGGCCGCAAACAAATCTGGTCGGGGCCTTGTGGATCGCGGCCTTTATGATCATCTGGATCCAATCCCTACGCGAGGCTGAAAGCTCAGTATGACAGTCGAT
>NZ_JANQTS010000054.1 GCF_030731595.1 Yoonia sp. | reverse complement strand
TTCGGTCCTCCCTTTTTTATGGAGCGCGAGGGGTGAGGCGGACTCCGTGATTGGCGATTGTCCGTCCCTTTATCCTGTCTTGGCTCTTCCCAAAGCACCGCCTGCATGCGCATCATTGCGAGCGACATGAGGACAAGACCATGACCGATTTTCTGCTACTGGCCTTCATTTTCCTGATTGCAGGGGTCATTGCGGTACCCATCGCCGCCCGCTTGGGTCTGGGGTCGGTGCTGGGCTACCTGATTGCGGGGATTGTGATTAGCCCGATCCTGACCGTGTTGGACGTCGATGTCATCTCGATCCAGCATTTTGCAGAGTTTGGCGTCGTGATGATGCTCTTTTTGGTAGGGCTCGAGCTGGAACCGAAACGGCTCTGGGCCATGCGCGGCCAGTTGCTTGGGCTGGGCGGTGGTCAGGTCGGACTGACGGCAGCCGTCATTATGGCAATCGGTCTTTTCTTTGGTCTGGGCTGGACAGTCGCCCTCGCGGTTGGCTTGATTGCAGCCTTAAGTTCGACAGCTATCGTTCTGCAAACATTGAATGAAAAAGGCTTGATGAAAAGTGATGGAGGGCAGTCCAGCTTTTCGGTCCTGCTGGCGCAAGACATCGCCGTGATCCCGATGCTGGCGCTGATGCCGCTCTTGGCGCTGCCTGAACTGCTGGATATCGCACATGCCGCAGAGACGGCCCACGGCGCAGAGAGTGACGGTCATAGTGCTGCGCTGAGCCTCGTGGCAGGGCTGAACGGCTGGCAGACAGCCATCGTTAACGTGGTTGCCATCGCGGCCGTTGTGGGGGCTGGCAGCTACCTGACCCGTCCGATTTTTCGCTTTGTGGCTGGGGCCAATCTGCGCGAATTGTTCACCGCCACAGCGTTGATGATGGTCATCGGCATTGCCCTCTTGATGTCGCTGGTCGGCCTGTCGCCGGCACTGGGGACCTTTCTGGCGGGGGTGGTGCTGGCCAACAGCGAATACCGCCACGAGCTGGAATCGGACATTGATCCGTTCAAGGGCCTGCTCTTGGGGCTTTTCTTTATGACTGTCGGTGCGGCCATCAACTTTGGTCTGCTGGCGGACAATCTCGCTTTGATCATCGGTCTTACGGTTTTGTTGATGGTCGTCAAAGCCTTGGTTCTGGTCGGCCTGAGTTTCATCTTCCGGATCCGCGGGTCGGATCGCTGGCTTTTGGCGCTGTCATTGGCACAAGCGGGCGAATTTGGCTTTGTCTTGCTGTCGTTCTCGGTCGCGAGCGCGATTTTGCCACAGGGACTGGCCGATCAGCTTCTGCTGGTCGTGGCGCTGTCCATGATGCTGACGCCGCCACTGTTCATCTTTTACGAACGTGTCATCGCTCCGCGTTACAGCAGGGTTGATGCGGGCGAGGCCGACCAGATCGAAGAGCAGGGCGAGGTCATCATCGCGGGCGGTGGCCGTATTGGTGGGCTTGTCCGTCGCATCCTGAGTGCGGCGGGCTATCATCTGACTGTCATCGACTACAACGCCGCACATCTAGAAAATATGCGCCGCTTCGGGGCGCGAATCTACTATGGCGACGCCACCCGCCCTGATTTGCTGCACGCAGCGGGCCTGCACCATGCGCGGGTTTTTGTGGCCGCCATTGATGACCGCGAGAAGATCACAGAACTTGTGCGCTATGTCGTCAAGACCGCGCCGCATGTGCATGTGATTGCCCGCGCCGTCGACCGGCATCATGTCTACGAGCTTTGGGCGGCAGGATGCCGGGACATCATCCGTGAAAATTATGACAGCGCCTTGCGTATGGGGCGCTCGTCGCTGGAGGCGCTCAATATTCCCAAGGATCGCGCACAGATGATGGTGGATGCCTTCAACACACTGGATCGTGCTTCCATGATTGCTTTGGCGGATGCCTACGACCCGAATATTCCCGTCATGGAAAACGAAACCTATATTGCCCGCGTGCAAGAAGTATTGGGCCCGCGCGAGGCGGAACTGCATGGGCAGATGATGCATATTCTGGAAACCGGCGAGATGCCGGTAGAAGAGCCGAAACCCGCAGGACCGGACGGGTAGGGCGCTAGCGCGGGATATCGACCCCGGGTTCCGCCAGCGTGAAGCCTTCAAACTGGAAACCGGGTGACACGGTGCAGCCGACAAGCGTCCAGTCGCCTGTCGTTGCCGCCATCTGCCAGTGGCGTTCCGGCACGATGACTTGGGGGATTTCGCCTGCGGCCAAGTCGGGCCCGAGAAGAAGGTCCTCAGCAGGCCCCTCAATGCTGGGTGCCAGCGACAGCACCAGCGGCGCACCTGCATAATAGTGCCAGATTTCAACGGCATCGACCGCATGCCAATGGCTGGCTTGGCCGGCTTTCAGCAGAAAATAGATGCAGGTGCCTGTGGCGCGGCCCTCGTTTTCGGCCACCCATGTCTGGCGGTAGTAACCGCCTTCGGGATGCGGGGCGAGGTCCAGTTGGGCGATGATTTGATCGGCGGTCAAGGCAGACATGGCACATGCTTTGCTTGTGTGGGGTGGATAACGCCGCGTAGTCGCGGGTCAGGAAAGATATCGACTTCGGCCTTATAGGGCACAAAGCCCGTGCGCTGGTAGAACGCCAGCGCGCCGGGAGCGTCCAGCGAACAGGTATGCACGTGAAAGCGGCTGATCTCACGGCTGAAGGCCTGACGCTGGGCAAGAGCCATCATGGGCCCGCCCAATCCTTGGCCTGTGGCTGCGGGGATCAGACCGAAATAGGCCAGCGCACATTCCCCTGCGGTCCGGAAATCCAGTTCGACAAAACCAATCATCGCGTCACCTTGCCGGATGATCCAGATTTCAACAGCGCGGTCCGTCAGGATCGCCGAAAGCGCGTCGTCCGGTACCAGATGCCGCGATGTCCAGAGCCAGGGATCACCCACCGCACGGAACAGCGCGCGATAGCTGGCAATATCCGGCGTTTCGCATGTGGCTGTCACATCTTGTGGAAACGGCTTTGGGGCCGTCATCGCGGGGGCTGTCATCTCCAGATGGGTGACAACCGCCGCCAAATGGCCTTTGGGAACGGCATATTCGCCTTCCTTCAGCATCATCCTTTCAGAATGCTCCGCCCCGCATAGACAGCGGTTTCACCCAGCATTTCCTCGATACGGATCAACTGGTTATACTTGGCCAACCGGTCAGAGCGCGACAGTGACCCGGTCTTGATCTGACCGCAGTTCGTGGCCACGGCAAGATCGGCGATGGTGGTGTCCTCGGTCTCACCGGACCGGTGCGACATCACGTTGGTGTACCGCGCACGGTGGGCCATTTCGACAGCCTGCAAAGTCTCGGTCAGTGATCCGATCTGGTTGACCTTGACCAGCATGGAGTTGGCACAGCCTTTGGCGATCCCTTCGGCCAGTCGGGCAGGGTTGGTCACGAACAGATCGTCGCCCACCAGTTGCACCTTGTCGCCGATCATATCGGTCAGGACCTTCCAGCCTTCCCAGTCATCTTCGGACATACCGTCCTCGATGCTGATGATGGGGTAATCTGCGGCGAGTTTCGCGAGATATTCCGCGTTCTCTTGCGATGTCAGCGAAATCCCTTCGCCCACCATCTCGTATTTGCCGCCCTTGTAATATTCGGTCGCCGCACAATCGAGCGCCAGATAGATATCCTCGCCCGGCTTGTATCCAGCCTTGTCGATCGACGTCATGATGAAATCAAGTGCGACGCGGGTGCTGGCCAGATTGGGAGCAAAGCCACCCTCATCGCCGATGCCGGTGTTGTGGCCGGCGGCAGAGAGTTCCTTTTTCAGCGTGTGGAACACTTCAGAGCCCATGCGCACGGCCTCTTTGATATTCTCGGCAGCGACCGGCATGATCATGAATTCCTGAATATCAATCGGGTTGTCCGCATGTTCGCCGCCATTGATGATGTTCATCATCGGCACCGGCAGAGTGCGGGCCGATGTGCCGCCGATATAGCGGAACAGCGGCTGCGCGGTGAAATCGGCAGCGGCTTTGGCGACGGCCATCGACACGCCAAGGATCGCATTGGCGCCAAGCCGGCCTTTGTTGGCTGTGCCGTCCAGTTCGATCATCGCCATATCGATGCCCACCTGTTCGGTCGCATCAAAGCCAAGGATTTCTTGCGCGATTTCGCCGTTCACGGCGGCGACAGCTTCAAGCACACCTTTGCCCATATAACGGCTTTTGTCGCCATCGCGCTTTTCCACGGCCTCATGCGCGCCGGTCGAGGCACCCGATGGCACCGCCGCGCGGCCCATGGTGCCGTCTTCCAAAATCACGTCGACCTCGACCGTGGGGTTGCCCCGGCTGTCCAGAATTTCGCGGGCGTGGATGTCGATGATCGTGCTCATAGGCGTGCTCCTTTGGGAGAATGTTAGCGGTATCAGCGCCTCTATAGCGCCGGTTTTAGTGTAAGTGAAGCGCGGTGCAAGCGGGCCTCGCGGACGAGTGTGTAGATGCCAGAGGTGATAATGATCGCCACCCCCAGCAAGGTCAAAAGATCGGGCCGTTCGGCAAAGACGATGTAGCCGATCACCAGCGCAAAAACCATACGACTGTAACGGAATGAAGAAATGATCCCCGCGTTGCCGTGGCGCGTGGCTGTGACAATGGCAAGATAGGCGATCATCCCGACGACGACGGCTGCAACCAACAAAAGCAGCCCTGCCGTATCGGGCATAACGGGCCTTTGCCCTTGCAGGGCCATCAGCGCCATACTGGCCGGAACGACGACCGAAAAGGTATGTGTGGCCAGTTGCGCCCCCGAGAGGCTGACCGTCAGACTGCGGGTCAACAGATCGCGTGAGGCCAGCGCCAACATGCCTGCAACCGCCAAAAGCGTGGCAGGGGTAAATCCCTCCAGTCCGGGGCGGATGATAATCAGCACGCCGATAAAGCCGAAAAGGATCGCAATCCAGCGCCGCCATCCAATCGGTTGCCCCAGAAAAAGCGCGGCTCCCAGTGCGACAACAAGCGGTGTGGCCTGAATAACAGCCGAGGCTGTGGTCAGCGGGATCAGCGTCAAGGCAGTGGCAAAAAGGACGGTGCCTGTCGCATCGCAGGCGCTGCGCATCAGCACTTTGCGGTTAAGATACTCGGCTTGCCACAGCGGCTTGCCGTTCAGTTTCGCCAAGCCCAGAAACCCCAGCAGACCGCCCAAAGCCATGACCACCAGAACCTGTCCCACGGGCATATCGCGGGCCAGAAATTTGATCAGCGCGTCTTCGATCGCGAAACATAACATCGCAAAGACCATAAAGGCCGCACCGCGCAGGTTTTCCAAGATTTAGTCGTCCTTGTCTGTGAGCGGGACCGCGTAAAGTTCCAACCGATGCCCCATCAGCCGATAGCCGAGTTTTGCCGCGATCTTTTCTTGCAGCGCTTCGATTTCGGGATCGACAAATTCGATCACCTCGCCCGAGTGTACGTCGATCAGGTGGTCGTGGTGGTCGCGGTCGGCCGCTTCATAACGGGCGCGCCCATCGCCGAATTCGTGTTTTTCCAGAATACCGGTCTCTTCGAAAAGTTTGACCGTGCGATACACCGTCGCCAGCGAAATACGCGGATCAACGGCAGAGGCGCGGTTGTAAAGCTCTTCGACATCCGGGTGATCGTCGGCATCCTGCAAAACGCCCGCTATCGTGCGGCGCTGCTCGGTCATCCGCAGCCCGTTTGCTTCGCAGCGTTCCAGAATGGTGGTCGTCATCGCGGCCTCGTGTTGTCTTGATCCGGTGATAACGGGCCTTTGGCGCGGTTTCTAGTGTTCACCGCCCTAGAACCACCGCAGCCAGCGCAAGATCACATAGCCGAACGCCCCGATCACCACCATCGCCACACAGAGGATCACAAAGCCCAGATCGCTATCAACCCCGGGCATGCCGCCGACATTGACGCCAAAAAGACCCGTCAGGAAACCCAAAGGCAGGAAAATCGCGGCAATCACCGAAAGGACATAGCCGTTATGGGCCAGTCGGGTGTCATTGTTCAGATCCACATGCTGGCTCAGCGCGATCAGCCGATCCGTCACCTCATGCACTTCTTCCACAGATCGGGTGGCGCGGTTGGCCGTATCCCGCAGCCTGTGCCGCAGCTTCTTGGGGATCAGCACGGTTTCGATGGTCGCAAGGGATTTCAACGCATCCGTCATCGGCCCGATATGCCGCCGCAGTTTGATGACACTGCGGCGCAGGGGGGCCAGAGTGGTCACATCGCGGCTGTCGTTGTCATAGACGGCCTCTTCCAACTGGTCTGTGCGCAGTTCCAGATCAAGCGAGATCTGTTCGATCCGCGCGACAAGATGTTCGGTGACACGTGCCACAAGCCGCGCAGGGGTGGGCGGTGCATCATGGCTTCGCATCTGGTTGGCAAGGTCCTCCATTGCGAAAACCCGTTCGCGGCGGACCGTGACCACCAACCTGTCGGTCATCCACAAACGCAGCGACACCATGTCCTCCAACTCGGCCCCTTCGTTGAAGTTCACGCCGCGAAAGGTGGCAAACAGCCCTTCCTCATGGTTCTCGACATGGGGGCGGGTTTTCGCAGCAAGCAGCGCACGTGCAGCCAGCGGTGGGAGCGTGACATGACACCATTCTTCCAGTCCAGCTGTGGCAAGGTCAAAATGCAGCCACCGATAAACCACATCCTGCTGATCGATTGGAGACGCGATGTCGGCGACGATCAGCACTTGCCCGTCAGAACGGATATCAAAAGCGCAAAGCGGCTGCGGTAGAGTGCTGGCGCCGACAGTCATATAACCAGCAGACCCTGCATGGTCCGCACGGCCTGTCCGCTGACGGTCACCGGAACGGGGTGCGCCAGTTGTGTGGAGGCCGTGATATACGATGGCCGCCCCATGGTTTCGCCCTGAAGAATGTCCAGGGTCAGATCCATTTGCAATTCTTCGGTCAAAAGAGCGGCCAAAGCGGCACAGGCGCTGCCGGTGGCTGGATCTTCGGGGATATTGTCGAGCGGGGCAAACATGCGCGCCTTGATCTCCATGCCATCGCGGACATAGGCAAAGAGGGGAAAGTCGATGCTGGCTGGGTAAAGGGCGGCGGCACGTTTGAACTGATCCGTCACCGGGGCGCAGGCGGCCAGCTGGTCCTGGTCTGCCAGCTCTACAATCGCAAATTCCAGCCCGACACCGGCATAGACCGGCCCATGCGTATCGGTTTTCACAGCAGAAGGATCAAGTCCAAGACAGGCGGCAAGCAAAGCGGGTTCAAGCGCCGCGCGCCGGCTGAGCGGGGCCGAGGTCGTAAAGGAGGCCAAATCGCCATCAAAGGCACAAGGGATCGGGCCGACCCCAAGCTCTAGCACCATCGGACCCGGGCGACCTTCGTCGCGCAGCGCAATAGCGGTGCCGATCGTAGGGTGCCCCGCAAAGGGAATTTCCATCGTTGGTGTAAAGATACGCACGCGCGCCGTATGGTTCGGATCATCGGGCGGATAAACAAAGGTTGTCTCGGAAAAATTGAATTCCCGTGCGATCTTTTGCAACCGATCCTCGGCGATCCCTGTGGCATCGGGGATTACCGCGAGTGGGTTGCCGCCAAAGGGTACGGCTGAAAACACGTCATAGACAAAATAGGGGGTCATGGTTTGGCGCTTTCTGTTTTGTTCAACCGCTGCGCAAGCTGCGCGACGGTCAATCCTTGTACGATAATCGAGAAGATCACGACCATATAGGTGGCCGTCAAAATCACCGGCTTCCATTCGCCTTCGGGCAAGGACAGGGCCAGCGCCACCGAAATCCCGCCCTTCAGCCCGCCCCATGTCATGATCGGGATCACGCCGGTCGAGAAATCGCGGAACGGGCGCAGGATCAGGATCGGCACGGCAACCGCCGCCAAACGCGCCAGAAGCGCCAAGGCGATGGCCGCGACACCCGCTGTCAGGTATTCAAAGTTGAAGGCCACCGCAAAGACCTCGACCCCGATCAGCAGGAACAGGACCGCGTTAAGGATTTCGTCGATCAGTTTCCAAAAGGCATCCACATATTTGCGGGTTTCCTCGGACATCCCGTATTTTGTGCCCACATCGCCAATCAGCAGCCCTGCGCAAACGGCCATGATCGGGGCCGAGACATGCAGGTAAACCGCCAGTTCATAGCCGCCAAAAGCCAGTCCGAGGGTTATCAGTACCTCAAGCGAATAATCATCTATCCGGCGCATCACCCGAAACGTGAGCCAGCCCAGCACAAGGCCCAAAACGGCACCGCCGACGGCCTCTTGCAAGAATAGCGTGGCCGCATCGGCAAGCCCGCTGCCATGCGCATCGCCATGCGGAAAAGCAAGCCCGATCAGCACAAGGAACACCACGTAAGCCACGCCGTCATTAAACAGGCTTTCGCCCGCGATCTTGGTCTCCAGCGATTTTTGCAGGTTCGCTTGACGCAAGACGCCCAAGACCGCGACCGGATCGGTGGGTGATATCAAGGCCCCGAACACCAGCGCCACAAGGATCGGCATCCCGGTCAGCCAAGAGAACCCATAGCCAACAATCGCCGTCGACAAGCCGATCCCGATGGTGGCCATCAAGGCCACGACAACCCATTCGCGCCGCAGATCAGTGAGTTTGACATGCAAGGCTCCGGCAAAGAGCAAGAGGCCCAACATGCCCTCCAGCAAAGCCTCGGAGAATTCGATCTCCAGCACAGTCGCGCGGACGACATCCGCCACGCCAAGGCTGGGGACGGTGATATCCAGAAGCATCACGACCAAGGATGCCACCAGCGACACAACCAGAATGCCGATCGCGGAAGGAAGCTTTAGAAAAAGGTAGTTGATCGCCCCAAATGCGCCCGCAAGGACGATCAGAAGGGATGTGATTTGCAGGAGTGTCATGGGCAGGGCCTTAGGCGGTGTTGCCTTGGCTTAGCACCAGACGCCGCGCGTTGCCAGCGACGACAGGTCCGGACTAGTCACCCAGCTGCACCAGCGCGTGGCGTTTCTTGCCCGCGCTCAGTTTGATCGGTTGCCCCAAAGCTTTCGCATCAATGATGAGACCGGCATTTGTCAGCGGGTCATCGTTCAAACGTGCCCCGTTTTCGGCAATCAGGCGTTTCGCTTCCTTACCAGTGGTCGCAAGGCCAGAGCGGACGATCAGTTGCACGATGGAAATCCCTTCGCCAAGCTCGTCGGCAGACAAGGTCAGCGTGGGCAGATCATCCCCGACACCGCCCTTTTCAAAGACTTCGCGCGCCGTGGCCTCTGCGGTCTTTGCCGCCTCTGCCCCATGCAAAAGCGTCGTGACCTCATTGGCGAGGATGATTTTTGCGGCGTTGATGTCCGCACCTTGCAGCGCCCCCAAGCGGTCGCATTCCTCCACCGGCAATTCGGTGTAAAGCTTGAGGAAACGCCCAGTATCGGCATCCGTTGTGTTGCGCCAGAACTGCCAGAACTCATAGGGGCTGAGCATATCCGCATTGAGCCAGACCGCTCCAGATTGGGACTTGCCCATCTTCTTGCCATCGCTGGTCGTGAGCAAGGGCGAGGTCAGCCCGTAAATCTCGTGATCCAGCACGCGGCGGGTCAGGTCGATCCCGTTCACGATATTGCCCCATTGATCCGAGCCACCCATTTGCAGCAGGCACCCATAGCGACGGTTCAGTTCAAGGAAATCATAGGCTTGCAGGATCATGTAGTTGAATTCAAGGAAAGACAGCGACTGCTCGCGGTCCAGACGTGATTTCACGCTTTCAAATGACAGCATCCGGTTGATCGAGAAATGCCGCCCGATGTCGCGCAGAAAATCGAGGTAGTTCAAGCCGTCCAGCCATTCGGCGTTGTTGATCATCAGCGCATCGGTGGGGGCATCGCCATAGGACAGGTAGGCTGCAAAGACCTGCTTGATCCCCGCAATATTCGCGTCGATCTGCTCCGGTCCCAGCAGCGGGCGTTCATCCGCGCGGAATGACGGATCGCCCACTTTGGTCGTCCCACCCCCCATCAGGGTGATCGGCTTGTGGCCGGTCTTTTGCAGCCAGCGCAGCATCATGATCTGGATCAGCGATCCCACATGCAGCGACTTCGCCGTCGCATCGAAACCGATATAGGCAGGCACCACCCCTTTGCTCAGCGCCTCGTCAAGGCCCTGATAATCCGTGCAGTCGGCCAGAAAGCCGCGCGCGATCATGACTGTCATGAATTCGGATTTGGGATGGTAGGTCATATGCTTGTTCCTGACGTGATCTCGGGGCACTCTATAGTCAGGAGCAAGGCCGAGGGAAAGTGGATGTTGCAGACAGGTGTAATGCGAGCCTTGGGGACGATGTCGGGCACGTCTTTGGACGGGGTCGATGCCGCTATTGTCGACACCGACGGGGTGACAATTCACGGGTTCGGCCCTGTGGCCTATCGGGCCTATACCGCTCAAGAGCGGGCAGTCTTGCGCAGCGCATTGGGTCTTTGGCCGGATGACGTGATCGGGCCTGCGCAACAGATTGTCGAAGCGGCCCATCTTGATGTCATGAAACCCTTTGGTGCGGTCGATCTGGCGGGTTTTCACGGTCAAACCCTGGCCCATGATCCCGGAGGACGCGGCACACACCAATGCGGCGACGGGACCGTGCTGGCGCAGGCCTTGGGCTATCCCGTGGCTTGGGATTTTCGCAGCAATGATGTGGCCGCAGGCGGGCAGGGCGCGCCTTTGGCCCCGTTCTATCACTTTGCCTTGGCCAAGTGGATCGGGGCAAAAGCGCCTGTCGCCTTCTTAAATCTGGGTGGCGTCGGTAATATCACCTGGGTGAACCCGCAGGCCGGTGATCCGTCCGAGCCTGATGCGCTACTGGCGTTTGACACAGGCCCTGCAAACGCTCCGATGAATGATCTGATGCAGGCACGACGGGGCGTGGACTATGATGCGGACGGGGCACTGGCGGGCCAGGGTCTGGCGGATCACGCCATTATCGCGGATTTTCTGGCGCATCCCTATTTTGAACGCACCGCCCCCAAGTCGCTGGACCGCGATGCCTTTGCGGGGTTGATCACGTCGGTTGCAGGGCTTGCAGAGGCGGACGCAATGGCCACACTGGCCGAAGCTGTGGTGCAAAGCGTCAAGAAAGCGGTCGCAATATGCCCCAGCGTACCGACACAGGTGCTGGTCACAGGGGGCGGGCGGCGCAATGCGACAGTCATGACAGGGTTGTCGCGGGCGCTGGAATGTGCGGTAATCCCTGTGGAAGCTGTCGGCCTGGACGGCGATATGCTCGAGGCACAGGCCTTTGCCTATCTGGCGGTCAGAGTGGCGCGTGGCCTGCCACTGTCCAGCCCGCAAACCACCGGAGTAGGCGCACCGCTGTCAGGTGGGCAGCTCGCGCGGTAAATAAAACCCCCCATTATACAGCCTCACGAAAACGTGCGTCTGATATAGGTTAATCCCGGGGTTTTTCTCGAAAAATCGGCCACTTATGGCCGATGCCTACCGGCTGACTCCGCAGGTTTTGGCCGATCGACTCCTCATCGTTCGGCGACTCATTGAACCCGCAGCGAGAGTGGTCATGTGTGTCGAGCACAACAAACCGATAAACGGAGAATAAAATGAAAACGACAATGAATATCGTTCGCACGAGCATGTTTGCAGCACCTTTGGCACTGGTTGCCGGCATGGCCTCTGCAGGCGGACTTTCCGAGCCAGTGATCGCGGCAGCACCCGCTCCCGTCATGGTCGCACCGGCCCCGGTGATGCGCGGCGCAGACTGGACTGGCTTTTATGCCGGTGGCCAGCTTGGTTATGGGCGCATCAGTTCTGACAGCATCACCGATGCCGATGATCCAACAGGCGCCACTTATGGTGTGCATGCTGGCTATAACTATGACCTCGGCAGCCTTGTATTGGGTGGCGAGCTGGATGTGGACGGTACAAGCATTTCCTCGGACACCCCAGCGGTTGATGTGGATACCGTGGCACGTGCCAAAGTCAAACTGGGTTATGATGCAGGGCAGTTCATGCCTTATCTGACCGCTGGCGTCGCACGGCTTCAGACTTCTGGTGCGCTTGATGGCGACACCGATGGCAACTTTGCCGGTCTGGGTATGTCTTACATGATGAGCGACTCGGTCATTCTGGGCGGCGAAGTGCTGCAGCACCAGTTTGAAGATGTTGCCGATGCAGCCGGTGTCGATGTCGATGCCACCACACTTTCGCTGCGTGCGTCTTTCAAGTTCTAAGGCAGACTGCCCAAGATAAGCATCCCGACGCACTGTCCCTTCCCCCAAGCTACTGTCGCTTTGGATGCTTGACTGAGGCCCGCTGGTAAAACAGCGGGCCTCTTTTTATGCAAGCAGCGCGTCGATCCTGTCGCTGCTGATCCCGTGTTGCAGCGCATCGAAGGTGCCTGCGCCCAGCATTTCATGTGCCGCATCATGGATCGCACGATGGGTGATCCGCGCCAAAGAAGAGCCAAGCGAGATGCGCCCGACCCCGATCTTGGCATAATCCGCGAGGCTATGGCCCGCGAATTGCCCGGCGACCAGCGCATTTACCGGCGCAGTGGTTGCCGCACAGATCTTTGCCAGTGCCGCCATATCGGGTGGCAAAGGCGCATAGAGGCAATCCGCCCCTGCCGCGTCAAAGGCTTGCAACCTGCGGATCGCTTCATCCGTATCATAGGCCCCCGTCAGTATCCCATCCGCCCGCGCGGTCAGCACAAAGTCATCCGGTAGAGCACGGGCCGCGGCGGCCGCCGCCTTGATCCGTGCGACCGCAAGTTCGAAATCATAAGCGGTTTGTGCAGGCAGGGCCGTGTCCTCGATACAGATACCGGCAAGCCCGACTTCTGCGGCCAGACGGACCGTTTCGGCGCAGGTGTCCGGATCATCGCCAAAACCGTTTTCGAAATCACCCTGCACCGGGATCGTGACAGCGCTGACAATTTCGGCAGCATGGGCAAGCGCCTCATCGCGCGACACTGTCCCGCCATCGGGACGGCCCATGGTAAAGGCATGGGCCGCAGATGATGTGGCCAGGGCTTTGGCCCCCATCCCCTGCATCATTCTGGCAGAGCCGCGATCCCAGACATTGATCATCAGCAAGGGATTGCCCTTGACATGGAGTGCGCGAAAAATCTCGGCGGGGTGGGTCATGGGGTGCACCTTTTTGCATAGTGTTTTTCAAGGTCGATCAGCTGTTGCTTGCGCCAAAGACCGCCGCCATAGCCGGTCAGGGTTCCGTCTGCGCCGATCACCCTGTGGCAGGGAATGATCAGGGCGATCTGATTGGCACCATTCGCCTGCGCTACGGCGCGCGTGGCATGAGGCGCACCGATCTGCTTGGCCAAAGCCCCGTAGCTGCGGGTTTCGCCTGCCGGAATCGTTTGCAGCGCAGTCCAGACCGCGCGCGCAAAGGCTGACCCGTGCAAGGCCAGCGGGACGGTGAACCGGTCGCTTTGCTTGTTGAAATAGGCGTCCAGTTCAGCGGCGACGCGGTCGGTGGTGTCAAATCTGCCGATCCCGATGCTGTCTTTGGAAAGCTTGCGCAGGCGCTTGATCTCTGCGGGCAGCGCCTTGCGGTCTGCGAATTCCAGCAGATGCAGCCGGGTCTTGTCGCAGATCGCGATCATATCCCCCAAAGGCGTCATGATATGCGCAGCCCTGAGCATCGCATCCGGCTGGAAATGTCCCGGCGCTGTTCCCATCATCTTGGCAAATGCGGCCCGAAAGGCCGAAGGGCTTTCAAAGCCCGCATCAAGTTGGGCGTCAATCACCGATCCAGCTTCGAGGGCCGTAAACCCGTTTGCCAGTCGCCTGCTGCGCGCGAGTTCCAGAAATGTCATGCCAAGATGCCGCTTGAAGGCGCGCCTGACCGTGGATGGGTCAAACCCCATCCGCGCGACATCCGTTTCCGACCAGCGATAATCCGGCTGTGCCTCCAGTGCTGCGAGCAAGGCGCCAATCGCGGGGTCCGTCTGCGCCGCGGGCGCCAGCGGATGGCAACGCTTGCAGGGGCGAAATCCCGCGTGAATACAGTCGGCTATATCTTTGTAAAAAATACAGTTTTCACGTTTGGGCTTGCGTGCGGGGCAGGTCAGGCGGCAAAAGATGCCGGTCGAGGTCACACCGACATAGGCGCGTCCGTCATAGCCCGCATCGCGGGCCAGCAGGGCGTCATAGAGCGTGGTATCATCAGGCAGGTCAAACAACATGTCCCGACACTAGCCGATTCTGGATCGTCGTGCCGCCGGAAATCGGGCGTTTATTCTGCCGCGAGGGCGCTGGCAAAGGCCAGAAGACGCGACAGCGCGTCAAGGTATTTGTCATCGGCGATGGTCATCGCGACCCGCACATGCCCTGCGGCAGCCTGTCCAAAGCTTTCGCCGGGCATCACAGCGATCTGCTCGGCGTCCAGCAAGGCATTGGCAAAACCTTCCCCATCCATCCCCGTCGCGCGGATATCCAGCATCACATACATCGCCCCCTGTGCGGGCACGGCACGCACGACGTTTTGCCCTGCCAAGGCTTGCATGGTCAGGTCGCGTCGCCGCCGGAACGGGGCCGCGACGGTCTCTTCCACCGCGTCACCCTGACCAAGTGCGAAATGGGCTGCGTCCTGAACAAATCCCGCAACACCATAGTTGGTATGGGTTGAAAGGTTGATCATCTCGCTGATCACCTCCTTCGGACCACAGACCCAGCCGATCCGGCTGCCTGTCATGGCATGGCTTTTGGACATGGACCCCACGACCAGCGTGCGTTCGGCCATGCCGGGCAGGCTGCGCGGGCTGATATGGCGGCCTTCCCAGACCTGCGTGTCGTAAACCTCGTCCGAAATCAGCCACAGATCATGGGCGATGCAAACATCGGCGATGGTTTGCAGGGTTTCGGCAGAATAGACGACGCCGGTTGGATTGTTGGGGGTGTTGACCAGGAGCGATTTTGCACCCGCTGCCGCAGCGTCGAGCGCCGCTTTGGTCGGTTGGAACGCAGTCTCGGGCGATGTCGCGATGGCCTTTGGCACAGCGCCCGCACCACGGATGGTGCCGGGGTAGGTGACATAAAAGGGGTCGATGAAAAGCGCGGTGTCTCCGGGATCGCAAACCGCGATATAGGCGGCAAAAAGTGCGGCTTGCCCCCCCGGCGTGATCAGGATGTTTTCAGAGGTTGTCGGCACGCCTGTGCGCGCTTCTATCCGCGCGGCGACGCTTTCGCGCAGCTGCGGGGTGCCGGGGATGGTCGCATAGCCCGTATGCCCCCCGACGGCCGCCTGATCCATGGCACGCAGGATATCGGGATGCGTTCGGATATCGTGCTCTCCGATGGTCAGTTCGGTGACGGGAATGCCGTCGGCAATCATGCGGCGGGCGCGATAAAACACGTCCCAGCCGTCAGAGCCGCCGCCGGTGATGTTTGTGATGCGATGCGAGAGTTTCATGACGCGCAGGGAAACGGCGAAGTCAGGGCGAAGTCAAGGGCGCTGCCCCGACAGATTGCGCGGACCGCTCCCGTCTTGGCCCTTTATATCGGCAGGGTTGTAGAGCGCGCAGGATTTCAGGCTCAGACAACCGCAACCGATACAGCCGTCCAGTTTGTCGCGCAGGTCTTCCAATGCCATGATCCGTTGGTCGATATCCTTGCGAAATGATGTGCTGATGCGGGTCCAGTCGGCCTTTGTGGGCGCTTTGTGATCGGGCAGGTTGCGCAGGTGCGGGGCAATATCCGAAAGGGCAAACCCCAGCTTTTGCGCAGCGATAACAAAGGACAACCGCCTGATATCAGACCGCCCGTACCGCCGGTGCCCGCCTTGATTGCGCAGGGGTTTCACAATGTCATGAGTCTCGTAAAAGCGGATGGCAGAGACCGCGAGCCCTGTGCGCGCGGCAAGATCGCCGATGGTCAATCCCTGCGCCATGCAGAAACTCCTTGATCTCAAGTTAACTTGAGGAATGACAACAGATTCGCGTTGTTTTGCAAAGAGGAGAGAAAACATGCCAAAGGTCACCACAAGGCGCAATTGCGCAGCACCTTTCATGGTGTCGCTCAAGCTTCAAGACATGCGGGCCTTGTCCTTTTTATCAGATCACTGAAGCGGAGAACCTGAAGATGGCACAACTCGAACACGTCAACATTACTGTATCAGATCCCCAGAAAACGGCGGCAATGCTGCGTGATCTTTTTGGTTGGCAGACACGCTGGGAAGGGTCTGTGCTGAATGGTGAGGGCTACACGGTGCATGTGGGCACGGACGACCACTATATTGCGATCTATTCTGGATATGATCCGGCACAAACAATTCCAAAGGCCGATGCCAGTTATCAAACGCGCGGCGGGCTAAATCACATCGGCGTTGTGGTTGATGATCTGGCTGCAGTCGAAGCGAGGGTCAAAGCGCTTGGCTATGCGTCCCATAGCCATGCCGACTATGAACCCGGCAAGCGTTTCTACTTTCACGATGCCGATGGCATTGAATTCGAGGTGGTGAGCTACCGGCCAACTCTGCCTGATAATTCTTGATCAGCTCGCAACGGCTTTCATCAGATATCGCGACAATTCAAACAATGTCGTAATCTCGTAGGTGAAGAAGAAAAGCAGGGGATAGCCGATTGCCTCCCTTGTTTCAAAGAACGGAATGATCCCGATCCGGCGCAAGAGCGCTGTGAGGGGTTTCATCAGGACAAGGGCGCAAAGGCTGCCGATCAACGCGCCCACGACGATATCGGAAGGCCAATGGAGGCCGACCACAATACGGGGGATGGCCACAACGAAAACCGCCCAGACCAAAAGCAGCAGGCCAAAGCGGCGGTTGACTGTCAGGATCGCGACCGCAAATCCGATAAAGAGCGAGGCATGGTCAGAGGGCATGGAACTCCAGCCATCCAGAACGCCGCGGAATTCACCGCCCATATCGTTCATGTCCAGCCCCGGCGTGTGAATGGGGCGCAAACTCATCGGCAGACGATCTGCCAGCACTCGGGTGATGAGAATGATCGGAATGGTGCAAAGAAGGGCCGCCAGCAGCTTTTCCCTGATCTGGGTGCGCGCTGCCGCGTTGCTGGGCAAAAACCAAAGAAGCCAGACCACGGCCATGAAAGGCAGCGCCTTGATATGGGACACTTGCGCAAAACGGATCGCGTCATTCAGTAACTCGTACTTGCCGTTAAACTGATTAAACCAATGAAAAACAACAAGATCCAAAGAATACGCCCTAAGCAGAATCGCAGAGCTTTGACGCTAGTCTGCCCGACGGTGGCGTTCAAGTCAGTCGTGCGTGCATCAGCTATTGGGCGACTGGCGCTTTGGTCCCTGCGCCTGCATGTCGCGCATTGATCGGGGGCGAGGCCACAGCGCGGAACTTGAACACGTTTAGGAAGCTGGTTGAGATGGTGGAGACTTGACGTCTGTTTTGCGCGACGAAGCTGTCAGAGAATTTTGCGTTTTGCCTGCATTGGCAAGATCAGTCCCCACCTGCTGTCCTGCGGAGGACCGGCGACCTCAAAGCCGATCTTCTTGTAGACCGCAATCGCACGTTCGTTGTCGGGATGTGGATCGGTAGCAACGACCGGCGCACCTGCCTCAAACAAGGACCGCACCCTTGCCCGGATAAATGCCGATCCGTGGCCAAGACCGATCATGTCAGGTTCGCCGATATACTGGTCAATCCCCCTTGACCCCTTCGGAAGCCTGGCGAAATGATGCTCGACCCACCCGTGGACAGTGTAATCCTGCATGAACGCGAAAGGTTTACCGTCCGTCTCAACGATCCATCTGGCAACGCGGATGTCAGCGATTTCTTCTTCGTCGTAAGGCTCGGTTTCGCCCCACCATTCACGGACATGCGGTTGGGATTGCCAACCCGTCAGCAATGACAGATCATCCATCGTCGCTTTGCGAAAAATATACTGTCTTGTTGCTTCCATAGGCCAATCTTATCAAGATTTTGCTTTGCTGCTAAGGGCTCAAACCTGCCATCCCATCCACGCCCAACAAATTCTGGACGCCAACGCTTC
>NZ_JANQTS010000053.1 GCF_030731595.1 Yoonia sp. | reverse complement strand
CGTCGCCATAGCCACAGACCACAGCTACTTTGCCCGCCATCATCGTGTCGGTCGCACGGCGAATACCGTCAACCAGCGATTCCTTGCAGCCGTATTTGTTGTCGAACTTCGACTTCGTAACACTGTCATTCACGTTGATCGCGGGGAAAGGCAGTTGGCCATTCTTGTGCAGATCGTAAAGACGGTGCACGCCAGTTGTCGTTTCCTCTGACACGCCCTTGATCGCATCGCGTGTCTTGGTGAACCAACCGGGGCTTGCCGCCATCCGCTTGGCGATCTGCGCCTTGATCACGGCTTCTTCTTCGGATTGCGGGACAGGAATAATCTCTTCGCCCGCTTCGGCACGCGCACCCAGCAGAACGTAAAGGGTCGCATCGCCGCCATCATCAAGGATCATGTTGGGTCCTTCAGGGAACATGAAGGATTTATCAAGGTAATCCCAATGCTCTTCCAGAGACTGGCCCTTGATCGCGAAAACCGGCGTGCCGCCTGCCGCAATCGCCGCCGCTGCATGATCCTGGGTCGAGAAGATGTTGCAGGACGCCCAGCGCACATCTGCGCCGAGTGCTGTGAGTGTTTCAATCAGCACGGCGGTCTGGATCGTCATGTGCAAAGAGCCAACGATGCGCGCGCCTTTCAGCGGCTTCTTTTCTCCGAACTCTTCACGCAGTGCCATCAGGCCCGGCATTTCCGTTTCTGCGATGTCCAACTCTTTGCGGCCATATGCGGCGAGGCTGATATCCTTGACGATGTAATCTTGCATTGCTGCCTCCTGCGGCGCGTTTATCTGAATTATGGGGCTGATAGCAGGGCAAGGCTTGGCCGACAATGGTTGCGTTGTCGCGTCTTATGAGCCCGCAGGGTCCCGCTTCACCAAATGCCAATAGCCCACACTCCTTAATCGGACGTAACCTCTGGCAAAGAATGATGCGCAAGACCTGGTTTACCCCTGCGCCAAGCCAATTTATGTGTTGGTGAAAAGATCATGAACGGAGCGCAGATGCCCAAAGCACAACCCAGAGCATGGCAGCGGATGCTGTCTGGGCGCAGGCTTGATCTGCTTGATCCGACACCCGTGGATATCGAAATCGAGGATATCGCCCACGGACTTGCCTTTGTCGCCCGCTGGAATGGCCAGACGAAAGGTGATTTCGCCTATTCAGTCGCTGAACATTCCTTGCTCGTGACCGATATCTTTGCACGTCAGAACCCCAGTGCACCTGTGAAGTGGCATTTGGCAGCTTTGCTGCATGACGCACCGGAATATGTGATTGGCGATATGATCAGCCCCGTAAAGGCGGCTGTTGGACCGGGCTATGGCGCACTTGATGACAGGCTGACAGCGGCGATCCATCTGCGGTTCGGACTGCCTGCACAAATCCCTCTCGCAGTGAAAAAGCAGATCAAGAAGGCAGACAAGCTTTCGGCGTGGCTCGAAGCGATCCAGATTGCGGGTTTCACGCAGACAGAAGCAGACAAGTTTTTTGGCAAGCAAGACCCTGCCTTGATCAGGACCCTTGCAATCAAGCTGCGCGCACCGGTCGAAGTGCGCGATGACTACACCGCGCGATACCACGCCTTGTCCAAAACACTGTGATGGCGTGATCTCGCGATCCTCCGGCAGCCATTTTGCGGCCCCAAAGCAACGCTCCATTAACGAATCAGGGCGCATAACCCCAAGTATGCCGTCGCGGGGAGCGAGTTATGCAAACAATCAAAAGACAGGCCGCCCGCGCTTTGGCACGTCTTGCGCTGCGCAAGCCAGAGCGGTTGTGGCAGCATTATTGCTTTGCCCTGTTTCTGATCCTGTGTCTTGTCATCGCAACCCATCTCTTGAATCGCACGATCATCGAACGCGGACTCGCTGCCGCGGAAGGGATCAAGAAAAGCAACGAACAGGTGCTGATCGCCCAAGACATCGTCATGCGGGCAAGAGCACTAGACAGCCAAAATGCGCCAGACTTCAGCAAGTTTGAGAAGTCTGTCCAACAGATGGAAGCAATCCATCGGACTTTGATCACGTCAGAGATCCGCTCTATCGCGCTTCAGAACCACTACTTTGAAGGCAACGCATCTCTTCATGCAAATATCAGAAACTTTCTTATACTGGCAAAGCGTTTGCCAAAAATGGCCCCAGAGCTGCGGTTGGCAACGCGACTGCGACTGGAAGAAATCTATCATGACAGAGGGCTGCACGACGGGCTGCTGAAGGCCGCGACGCTGTTTGCACAACAGATGGAAACCGATGCCGCCTCCTTCAGAACGATGCAATTGTCGATCCTCGCTGCCTCGGGAATTGTTCTTTTGGCAGAGGCGGTCTTTATCTTTTGGCCCGCCCAGCGCGCAGTCCAATCAACAATTCGCAAGATGCAAGAACAGACGAGCGTGCTGCGCACGTCTCAGACTCAACTGCGGAGAATGAATGCGCAGCTCGAAAAGATCGTCAAACATGATCAACTGACCGGATTGCCCAATCGGGCATCATTGACCAGTTATCTGACTGACATTCTTGATGCCAAACGACCCAACGATTGGAGTCTTCTTCTTGTGGGTCTGGATGATTTCAAGTCAGTCAACGACATGATCGGCCACGATTATGGTGATGCCCTTCTTATTGCCGTGAGCCATGCCCTGCAAAGTTGTGTGGATTACGACAGTTTTGTCGCCCGCGTAGGTGGCGATGAATTCGTACTGATTTCAACAGAACCGACAGCTTTCCTTGTGCGCAGGGTTATGGACGCCCTAGACGAACCCTTCGCAATCAAGGGGCGGCGAATCCCGATCAATGCAAGCATTGGTCACTTGCATATCGGAAATGAAGTCAGCCAGCCGCTCAACATCGTCGCCGATGCGGAAATTGCGCTGCAGTTTGCAAAAAATGCCGGCGGAAACCGCGCACAGGCCTTTACCGAACATTTGCGCGATGATTTGCGCCTGATGCAAAAACTTCAACTGGAGCTTAGGGATGCCATTCTCAATGGTGAAATCGAGCCCTGGTTTCAGCCCCAGGTACGTCTTGTTGACGGGCGACTACACGGTGCCGAAGTCCTTGCGCGTTGGCGGCACCCAACACGCGGGCTACTCACGCCTGACTTGTTTCTGCCGGCCGCGGAACGCGCTGGTCTGATGGTTGACCTTGACCATTCTATCTGGAAATCCGCGATGAATTATGCGTGGCAGTGGCAGGATAGAAATATCTGGCGTCCATCAATCTCGCTCAATGCGGCACCCGACACCATTGCTGACCCGTACCTGCTCGAGCGTTTCCTGCTGACATTACAAAAATCCGGGCTTGAAGCCAATCAGGTGATCGTCGAAGTACTTGAAACCACGCTGATTAATGGCAAAGACGATATGGCTGCAATCAACATCGATAGCCTCGCAGAATGCGGCATTGCGCTGGAGCTTGACGATTTTGGCACTGGTTATGCGTCTCTGTCGAAATTGACTCAATTGCCAATTGCCGGCATCAAACTCGACCGCTCCTTGATTGCCCCACTCCCAGATCAGGCCGCCGATAGTGTCGTCCGCGCGATCCTTGCGCTTGCGACAGAACTTGGGCTGCATGTCGTTGCAGAGGGAGTTGAGCAGATCGAACAGGCAACGCACCTTAGCGAGCGCGGCTGTGGCTTTGGCCAAGGCTATGGATTCGGCAAGCCAATGCCACCCAAAGAATTTGGGGCTTGGCTTGCGGCCAATGCACAAAACACCTTGCAAGCAAGTCCGAAAATCGCCTGATCCGCCCAGCCCACTTGAGGATCAGCCTGACAAGCCGTATCTGGAACCCATAAGGCACGCAAAAAAGGGCATCCGATGGCAAACCACCTCTATCAGAATGATCTGCCGGACGGGCTCGACCTTGGGCCGGTTGTGGCAATTGACTGTGAAACGATGGGCCTGAACCCGCATCGCGACCGTTTGTGCCTCATCCAGATGTCCGCTGGCGATGGAGACTGTCACCTCGTTCAGGTCACGCCTGGTCAGACCAAAGCACCGAACCTCTGTGCGATGCTGGAAAACCCTGATGTCCTGAAACTCTTCCATTTTGGCCGGTTTGATATTGCTGCCCTTTTAAATGCCTTCGGCGCAATCACTGCACCTGTATACTGTACGAAAATCGCGTCCAAACTGGTCAGGACCTACACAGACCGTCATGGCCTCAAGGTCTTGCTGCAGGATATGCTGAATGTTGATATCTCAAAGCATCAGCAACAAAGTGACTGGGGGGCGCTAGAATTGACCCCTGCCCAGCTGGACTATGCGGCCTCTGACGTTCTTTATCTGCACCAGTTGAAGGAAAAATTTGATGTTCTGCTGGCCCGTGAAGGCCGGACAGCGCTCGCAGACTCCTGTTTCGAATTCCTGCCAACCCGCGCCAAGCTGGATCTGATAGGCTGGCCCGAAACAGACATCTTCGCGCACTGATGACAGATCACGCAAAATACCTGAATGCCGCGCGGCGAGTCATCACTCAAGAGGCCGCCGCGCTCTACGTGCTGTCAGAGCAACTTGGCGAGAGCTTTTCCCAAGCCGTCGAACTCTTGCTGAATGCCAAAGGCCGCGTGATCGTGAGCGGCATGGGCAAATCAGGGCATATTGCCCGCAAAATTGCTGCAACTTTTGCAAGCACAGGCACCCCTGCACACTTTGTTCACCCAGCCGAGGCGAGCCACGGCGATCTGGGGATGATGACGCGGGGCGATGTAGTCTTGGTCCTTTCAAATTCCGGCGAGACGCCCGAACTGGCGGACCTCGTTGCATATACCCGCCGCTTTGGCATCCCGATGATCGGGGTTGCAAGCAAACCCCAAAGCACACTGCTGCAAAGGGCGGACGTGAGTATTGTCTTGCCCGATCTGGGCGAAGCATGCGGCACCGGTGTTGTGCCGACCACCTCGACAACGATGACACTTGCCTTGGGGGACGCTTTGGCAGTGGCACTCATGGAAGTGCGCGATTTCACTCCTGAAAACTTTCGGGAATTCCACCCCGGCGGTAAGCTAGGGGCACGGCTTTCGAAGGTTTCTGACCTGATGCATACCGCTGCCGCTATACCTTTGGTTCACGCGGAGTCCCCGATGAGCGAAACACTGTTGGTAATCAGCCAAAAGGGGTTCGGTGTTGTCGGCGTGACTGATGACAAAAACTGCCTGATTGGAATTGTCACAGATGGTGATTTGCGTCGCCATATGACCGGTCTTTTGGAACACAGCGCAGGCGAGGTGATGACCGCGCGACCGGCAACAATCGGCCCGAATGCATTGGCCGAAGAAGCCGTAGCATTAATGAACGACCGGAAGATAACCTGCCTTTTTGCGGTCGACCCAGTTGGATCGGGCGAGGTTGCAGGTTTCCTGCACATCCATGATTGCTTGCGCGCGGGCATTGTTTAGGCGTGTCGGGCGCGGATAACCTCCACTCGCTACTGGTTGGCTGGGCCAAGATCATCCTGCCACTTTGCGCGCTCGCGCTTCTGTCGACCCTCTTTCTTTTTGCGCGGGGAACGAATGAACCTCCTGAAATAGCGCTTGCGGAGGTCGAAGAGATCGCACGTGAACAACGCATTTCAGCGCCAGAGTTCTCTGGGGTGACTGAGGACGGCGCAATCATGGTCATCTCGGCCAAGACGGCAAGGCCAGACGCGATCCACCCCGATACTGTGATGATGGACAGTATACAGATGAGGATGGACAATCCCGATGGAAGCCAGTTGGACGTGACGGCAATATCAGGTGAGTTTGACGGTCGTGCACGGATTGCCCGTTTCTCGGGGCTTGCCCGACTTGAAACTTCTACCGGATATCAGATGGAAACAAACGGTCTGATCGCAGAATTGGATACAGGTTTGGTCACGTCTGATGGCCTTTTGGAGATTCGGGCGCCATTTGGCCAACTCACGGCCGGGAATGTCACCTTTCAGGTTGCATCAGACCAGACCGCGCAGCACATTCTATTCACCAATGGGGTTCGCCTGCTATATATGCCTCAGACCCAATGACCAAGGATAGTGCCAAGATGTTCAAACAGATCGCATTTTGCGCGTCTTTGTACTTTGTCACGAGCGGAATCGCGGCGGCGCAAACCAATGTGAACCTGGGTGGGATCACCGTTGATACCTCGGCCGCAATCGAAGTGACTGCAGACAGCCTTTCGGTCGATCAGGAAACCGGAGAGGCCGTTTTTGAAGGTGGCGTCGTCATTTTGCAGGGTGATTTGCGGCTCACGGCAAGCCGCGTCGAGATTGTCTACGGCACATCCAACTCGCAGATTTCGCGCTTGCTTGCATCAGGCGGGGTGACATTTGTAACGGCCGAAGAGGCAGCAGAGGCTGAGCAGGCCGACTATGATGTCACCTCTGGCCTGCTGCTGCTCACAGGGGAAGTCTTACTGACCCAGGGCGCAAGTGCCATTTCGGCAGAGCAGATGACGATCAATGTTACCGATGGCACAGCAACAATGGACGGTCGCGTGCGCACTCTCCTGCAACAAGGCGACAACTGATGGCCGATGCACCACGCCTGACAGTGCAAGATGGCGATGTCGGCCTTCACGTGGTCAATTTGCGCAAGAGCTATCGCAAACGACCTGTCATTCGTGATGTGAGCATTGATCTGGGCCGTGGCGAGGTTGTCGCACTATTGGGGCCAAACGGATCCGGCAAGACAACTTGTTTCTATGCGATTGCGGGTCTCGTCATGCCGGAAGGCGGGCAAGTCATTATCGACGGACGTGATGTTACAACACTGCCTATGTATCGGCGCGCTCAGCTTGGGATCGGTTATCTGCCACAGGAAATGTCCATTTTTCGCGGCATGACCGTTGAAGACAATATCATGTCGATTCTCGAGATCGCAGTGTCTGACCGGCATCGACGCAGAGAGCGCCTTGAAGAACTGCTTTCTGAATTCTCGATAGAACATTTGCGCCGTGCGTCTGCTTTGGCACTTTCGGGTGGCGAACGGCGACGCGTGGAAATTGCACGCTGTCTTGCCGCTGGTCCCAAGTATGTCCTGCTTGACGAACCGTTTGCCGGCGTCGACCCTATTGCAGTCGGTGAAATCCGGCATCTTGTTGCAGATCTCAAGAACCGCGGGATCGGCGTACTGATCACTGATCACAACGTGCAAGAGACACTTCAAATCGTGGACCGTGCCTATATTCTGCACGATGGCAAAGTCTTGATGAGTGGCACTACGAAAGAAGTTGTCGCAGACGAGAATGTCCGCCGTGTTTACCTTGGTAACAACTTTCGCGTGAACTGATTCTTTTTGGGGCGCAAGCGACTACTCATTGACAAGACGATGGGATTCATCGCCAAATACCTTTGATGACAAAGCCGTTTTCTTTCCCTGCTTTCTTGCCGGCTCGACGCCGGGGGATGTGGATAGGCTTAGGAAAATCCGGGTGTTATCGTGATCCACTCTATTGATGTGCATATGGTTTAGCGGCTCCTAGAGCCCCCCGAATGGCACGTCTGCCACTAAAAAAGGAGCTACGATGCGTTACCAAATCAGCGGAAAGCAGATCGACATTGGCGAAGCCCTCCAGACACATGTGAAGACTGAGTTGAGCGAAATCCTCAGCAAGTATGCCGGACGACCCACCGAAGCATATGTGGTTTTTTCAAAGTCCGCGCACGAGTTTTCATGCGAAGCGGTTGTGCATCTGTCGACAGGGCTTACCGCGCAGGCGACAGGCAAGGCGACTGAAATTTACGCAGCTTTCGACGCAAGTTCCGAAAAAATGGATAAACAGTTGCGGCGCTACAAGCGCCGACTGAAGGACCATCATAAGGAAAGATCACAGCCAGTTGAACTTTCGGATGCGGGATCATATATCCTCGAATCAAGGGAAGAGTCCGAAGAGACCGAACAAGACTCGGTGAACGCGATGATTGTCGCAGAGATGGAGACGAAGATCCCATCGCTGTCAGTCGGTGAAGCGGTGATGCAAATGGAAATCTCGAGTGCGCCGGTTCTGGTTTTCCGGAACGAGAAGCACAAGGGAATAAATGTCGTCTATCGGCGTGACGACGGAAACATTGGCTGGATCGACCCACGCACATCGGGTTAAGTCGGCAAACTTGGTAAGAGATACGATTAATGCAGATTGGCACTATCCTTCAGCCCAATGCCGTGAAGTCTATTTCGTCATGCACAAGCAAAAAGCGTCTCTTCCATGATCTGGGCGAGTTGGCTGAGGCGAGCCATGGCTTGAAATCGACGACCGTGATCGAGGCCTTGCTTGAACGCGAAGGGCTTGGCCCGACCGGGGTCGGACAAGGAATAGCGCTGCCTCATGCACGGATTGCAAATATTGATCAGGTCATCGGGTTATTCCTGCGTTTGGAAAAACCGTTGAATTTCGACGCGGTTGATCGCCAACCTGTTGATCTTGTCTTCGCACTGATCGCGCCAGAGCATGCGGGTGTCGACCACCTCAAGGCGTTGGCGCTGGTTTCGCGCACGTTGCGTGATCCTGCGACCTGCGCCAAACTGCGCGCGAACAGTGACCCAAGCACTTTACATACGATCCTGACAGAAGTGCAGGCTTCGCAAGCAGCCTAGGCCCAATCCTCAAAGCCAAAGGTCAGATAGTCACGCGCATAGGCTTCACGGGCGGCAGTTTCGATAGCTTCGTCATAGATCGCATCAAGTCGCCACTGCATCCCGTGCTTTGTGTTGCCAATCGATTGTGCGTCCTTGCCGACCTGAACTGCCAATGCTGGCAAATCTTGGGCCAGAGTCTCCTCGCGCAGGATCGCGTCAGGCAGGCCAAACTGCGCAATCCCCTGCAAGAGCGTCAATTGGCTGGCCCAAGCCGGATCAACGCGGATACTGGTTTGTCCCGCCAGGTTGTTTTTGAGGAACTTCAGGAAACCCAGGAAACCAGCCTTGTGCGCAGCAGAATCGAATGCATGCGGATCATCACGACCAGGCGCTTGTTCAGGAATGGGCAATCCGTGAACTTTCCGCAGGTTCGCCCTGATCTCGGGAAAGCTGCCAGGGCCGTCGTAAAGAATGTGGTCGCAAAACGCTGCATGGGCGCGGGCAACGGGGTGGCGCAAAACCGCAAAGCGGCGATGCGGTTTGTGTGTTTCCTGCCAGTTCCGCAGAGACTTTTGCGAGAACTGCGTCAGCAAAGCATCTGTCGTCGCTTGATCCACATCCGCCAGCCATTTTTGCACAGCCGCGTCAGGACCGGATCGGAGCGGAATATACAAAAGCCCTGCCTCGGGTGCCGCGACATATGTTGGAATTGCCGGGCCTCTTGTGGGTTCGAAATGCGGCGTGCGCCCCAGATCAAACCGGTCAAGCCGTGCAACGGCAGCAACCATTTCATCATAATTGCTGACTTTTTGATCCATCGGTTCCGGGTTTTGCTTTTTCAACTTCTTGTTGATGTTGGGCAACTGGCCCGGGACACCAAGAAACTGCGCCAAACCATTGATCACTTCGACATCGCGCAGATCTTCATACCGTAGATAGAACGCGGTTTGGCCCGTCGTTTGAAGTGTGCGTTGAATACGAGTTTGAAAAGCTTGGATCGCTTCGAGGTGGGCTTCAAAGTCCGATGGGCTGAAACAGATCGGGACGGATTTGGCATGGGTTGCATTCGTCAATTTCCACTGGCCCGTCGCTTGCGCGATCTTCCAGCTGACAAAACTGTCCAAAGGATTGCGGGTCAGGATGACCTTGGCACACCGCGGATCATCCAGACAGGTCCCAAGCACGCGCGGATCGTGGTCGTGGAAGAAACGAAACCCGCCTAGCGTATCGCTTGCCTTGATCAGCGCGAGCAAGGCATGCGGGTCTTTTTCACGGTCTTCGCGGCTCATGCCAAGCAGCGCATCCGTTTTGGGGTAGCCTATGAAAGACGGATTGAATGCCTCGCCATGACAGGAAAGCCCCTCAAGCAAGTTAAGGTTTGCCTCAAGGAAATTGGAACCTGTTCGCATCTCTGCCAGCAAAATGAAATAGTCGAACTTCTTCATTTTTGACTGATCACATAGGGTTTCCGGCGTTGTGGAGATGATGATTTACCTGTGTTCCCCACAGTGATGTTTCCCGTCAAGAACGGGTGCATCCCCTGATTTTTCAGGTCTTGCAGAAAGTCGGGGAACCCCTTCAAATCCGCCATCTTTGGGACTTCGGTCAATGCGTTGCCCTTGTGGCCAGCAATCTCGTCAATGATGCTCTGGAGCATTTCCATCGGGGCCTCGATAAACTCTGCCAGGGTCGTGATCTTGATCCGGGCATAGGCTTGGGGCGAACGCAGTCTCTTGAGAAACAAATCCTCGATCCGCTGCAATCTTGCCGCTTCTGCGCGCACGTCGCTTGCCGAGCGGCCAGAGGCGAAAAGCGGAATGGACCACGCACCTGACACGACCCAGATGCTTGCTTGCGTATCCTTGGCCAGGGTCCATCTGATGTCCTGGCTGTCAGACGGGCCAAACTGAAAGCAGTGATAGTCATCACGGCCATTCCAGATCAGGTTCGTCAGAAACATCTTGGCATTGTAATCTCTCAGCCGCGCACTGTCGGAAAGGCCACCACGATAAGTTGTGCTTTCATCGGCAAAATGTACCCTGTCCCTTGCAAAAAGATGCCCGTGAACTTGTGCGCCCGTCTGTTTGGTCAGCCAAGACTGAAAATCCGGGAAGACATCATCAAGGCCGTGCAGCACAGCATAGGGCGCTGCGGCAATGCAATTCTGCCGGTCCGTGCTGGGAAACCGGCTTTGCATAAACAGCCCCTGCCGTCCGCGCGTCCTGCGCTCTACAGCCTGGGAAAACACCCGGTCGATGGTGCTCGAGTTAGGCTCTTGCGAGGCAATACTTGGGTCACTCGGGCGCGGAAACACCTGATAGAGCAGGTTCGCATCATGCCAGATTTTGCGCGCAACAAAACAATGCGAGCGCTGCAAAAGCTCCAGATGGTCATCAAAGAAAATATGCGGTTTGCCTTGAAAATCGAACTTGGCCAAGGTGAGTGAGCGGCTTTCGATCTTTCGGGAATGGAGCCGCGCAAGTGTCTGGTAATAGCTTTCGTCGGGAATCCAGACCCTGCGAAAATACTTTTCATAGGTCGCACGATTCGGATCCTGCAGGATGGCATCCAGTGTCTGCCGCGTGAGGCACCACCATTGTGACCCCATATGCGGGACAAGGCCGTCAGGGATCGCTCGTTTGTAGCCCACCGCTTGCTGCAACTGGACAAACCGATCAAACAGACGCCGGTGCTTTTTCCAAGCAAAGGGAAAATGCAGCGTAAATCTTTCACGGTCCAGGCCACCAACCGTCCAAGGAACATCGGCCGTTGTAGCGCTTTCGATGAAATCCGTATCAGGTCGCGCTTCAAGATATGCGCGCAGTTCCTGCACTGGCCGAAGCGGCAAACAGGCACCAGAGGCAAGATAAACATGCTGGACCTGCGCGAACTCTTCCAACAGAAGGGTCGTCGCCTCTTGGGAGGCGGCAACAAGCCCCCAAGTACCCCACTCGCAGCGATGACGCGCGCAAAAGCGCACATCGGACAAGTCTGCCAAGGATTGCACAAATTGATCGTAAGCCTTTTTGCCTACATTGCTATCAACATGTACCACCACCGGACACCCGGCATCGCTCCAATGACGGACCATCTGTGCCGCCCGATCAAAACCGGTGTGCACCAGCATGACAACACCAAGGGTCATGCCCAGTTCCCCTTGGACATGAGCCCCAGAATTTCCAGTTGCCGCCAGTTGATGTATTGTTCACTCCATTGGCACCAAAGGTCAGGGTCTGTGCCGTGACGCTCTGCATAGGTCTTGTATTCGCGCCCTGCATTGTAATGTTCACCGCGTGCTGCCTCTTCGACAACGCGGTCTTCGAAGGTATTGAGAAACTTGGCGTGCAGCAAAATGCCAGAGGTCTTTTCGCCACCTTGCTGATCGTAGACAAGGTTCAAGCCGCGCGGCAGCATCATATGGGTCGAACTGACGTAGGCGTAAGGCTTGCGCCACTTCACAAAGGGAATTTTATTCAGGGCAGGCGCCTGTTTCGGCTTGCTGGCAAAGAAGGTGCGGGCCCGCGGGCCACCCTGAATCCAGAGGTTATTCAACAGCTTGTTCTTGGACATGATATAGTTGCCGGGATCAAACCAGTTGGCCGCTTCAAATGGATCAGACCCACGCTGGTAATGCGCCTGCCCGACAGGACCCTTTGGATACATATCCAGAAGCATCGCACCAAATGATCTGACTTGCGATGCATCCAGCCAGTCTGCCAGCGCACGAATGGGCCGAGTGTCACAGAACGGGTAAACGAAGAATTCATCCACATCGACGGTGAGCGCCCAGTGCCCATCTGCATATTTCCCTTGCAGGTAGGTCAGCCAATCAACGCCATATCGCGCTTCGCCATATGCGCCCTTGGTCTTCCAAAGCGAGACATCAGGCTGTTCCTTTACAAAGTCATGCCCGCCGTCATCGCTATCGTTATCAACCAGCAGGAAATGATTGATGCCCAGCTTGCGGTAGTAGTCCAGGAAAAAGGGCAGCCGAACGTCTTCGTTGCGAAAGGTACAGAAAAGCAAAATGTCATCACTGGCAATCTGCTTGGTCCTGTCGGCGACTGGCACGAGTTGACGGCTCTTGTAGAGCGCACGAAGCCGCCAGTGCTTGCGCTGCCATCTAAGCCGATATGATGTCCAGATCCCCAAGGTTTTCAGTGCCTTCGTCCATGCTTTGGTTGATACATATCAGACCCAACCGCCTTTTGACATCAACCCCAATTTTACCAGCTGCTCCGTGCTCTGATAGCGGCAGGATCCTTGGTGCCAAAGAACAGGGTTCTGGCTAAGTTTCTGATGATACGCCGTATATAGTGAAGAATTCTCAAAGTGCTGGCGGCGCACCATCTCTTCTTTGGTCTTTGACCCGATCATCGGCAGAAACTTGGTGTGCAGCAAGACACCGCTCGCTTTGGTGCCTGCCTCTAGATCAAAGACATCATGCAAGCGCGTGGGCAAGGCTTGATGGGTCGAACTGACATAGGCATACCGCCAATGCCACTTGACCAAAGGGGTCTTGTTCAGCGTCGGCGCGCGACCGGGGTCTTGGGCAAAAAATACTCTTTCGCGGACACCGCCCTGGATCCAAAGATTGCCATAGTAGTGGTGCCAGCGATGGCGATAGTTGTCGGCGTCAAACCATGCGAGCACGTCGCGCGGATCATCGCCAGGTTCGTATTTCACGTCTTCCAGCGCGCCTTTTGGATAAAGGTCAAGCATGATGGCCCCAAAAGAGGGACAGCCTTGCTCGTCCAGCCATGTCGTCAACACCTTCAGGTCGCGCGTTTCACATTCGGGATAGACCAGCAATTCATCGGCATCGACAGTCAAACACCAGTGACCGCTGCCATATCGCCATAAAAGCCATCCCAACCAGTCCATTCCAAACCGAGCGAGCCGATAGCTATGCGCCGTCGTCCAAACCGAAACATCAGGTTGGTCGGCAAGATAGGCCGCCGTCCCATCATCACTCCCATTGTCGACAAACAAGAAGTGATCCACGCCCAGCTTGCGATAGTGCGCAAGAAAGTATGGCAGGCGCTCTACCTCATTCCGGACGGTCACAAAGGCAAGAATTGCGGTCTTGCCAATCCCGCCAGTGCGATCGACTTTCACGCTGATTTGCTTGCGTTTGCGCCAGATCCGAAAAAGGAACCGCCGCCGTTTCCAGCGTAAACGGTAGGCGAGCCAAAGGCTGCGCACCCTTTTTCCGCCAGAAACAGGCATCATCTTTGGCCTTTATTGTGCGGCTTGCCTGACTGCATGCATTTCAGCAAGAAAGTCTGCAAACTCTTCACGCAATTCATCGCGCGCAAGGGCAAAGGCAACTGTTGCCTGCAAGAACCCAGCCTTTGAACCGCAATCATAGCGCTGCCCGGTGAAGCGATAGCCAAACACATCGCGCCCTGTCCGGATTTCTTCTGCGATCGCGTCGGTCAACTGGATTTCACCGCCCGCGCCACGTTCGATCGTGTCCAGATTGGCCAAGACTTGTGGGGTCAGGATATAGCGCCCGATCACCGCCAGATTGGAAGGGGCCGTGCCGGGTGCCGGCTTTTCAACCATACCCTTGACCGAAACAATTGGCCCATCTTGGCTCTTGATATCCAACACACCGTATGAAGATGTTTGCGCCGGAGAAACTTCCATCGTGGCAACCATGGCGCCGCCGGTCTCTTGGTAGGCTTCGACCATTTGCTGCAAGCACGGGGTTTCACCCGCAATTACATCGTCGGGCAAGATGACGGCGAAGGGTTCATCGCCGATCAATTTGCGCGCGCACGACACCGCATGACCAAGGCCCAGCGCTTTGTGTTGCCGCAGATAGGCAATCGTTCCGCTTTCCATATTGGTGCTGCGCAAAATTTTGAGCAGTTCCGTCTTGCCGGACGCTTCGAGTGCAGCCTCAAGGTCGGGCGCACAGTCGAAATAGTCCTCCAAAGCGGACTTACCGCGAGAGGTCACAAAGATGAAATCCTCGATACCAGCAGCCCGCGCCTCATCAATCGCGTATTGGATCAATGGCCGGTCAACCAGCGTCATAATCTCTTTCGGGACCGACTTTGTCGCAGGCAAGAAACGCGTCCCCAGTCCTGCGACAGGAAAGATTGCCTTTGAAACTTTTCTATTCATAACTTAGCCCCTTTTTACTCATGATGTTCAGATGTAATGAGCCAACACGGCGACAATAAGACAAAATGAGCAAATACTGTAGCCCCCCAGCAAATTTAGCTCCGCTTTATCGGTTATTGGCCTATGGATGCTGCATATCTTTCAGCATTGCCTCAATGCGCGGCACATCTTCAGGGTTGTTCAATTCCCAAAACTGCCGGCCCTTGGCCGCGACCTCTACGCAGAGCATCGGCACACCTCGCTCGAGGAAGCGCAACTGCTCGAGCCCTTCAAGTTGCTCCAGAGGTCCTGATTGCCACTGCGGATAGGCCATCAGCGCCTCTGGACGGTAAGCATAGACACCGACATGATGAAAGACGGGGGTGTCATCCTGATCACTGAAAACCTTGCCAGTGTAGGGAATAACCTCTTTCGAGAAGTAAAGTGCATTGTGATCTGCCCCAAAGACTGCCGTTGTGCCCCCGACACGCCCCTCGCGGCGATCCTGCAGAAGTCCGTTAAGCGCGCGCCCTTCGGTGCGCAAAACCGGTGTCGCGACCTGCGCGTTCGGATGATCGCGTAGACCCTGCACAAGGTCTTCAACAAACCACGCTGGCGTCAGCGGTGCATCACCTTGTAAATTAACGATAATATCGTATTTTTGGTCAAGCTTGTCGAGCGTTTCGGCGCAGCGCTCTGTGCCATTCTGGCAAGTGGTCGATGTCAGTATAACCTCTGCGCCAAAGCCGGTTGCAACCTCACAAATCCTGTCATCATCGGTGGCGACCACGACCCGATCAATGCCTTGCACAGCGCAGGCTGCGTCCCAAGAACGGCGGATCAGGCTCTTGGCCTCTCCCGTCGCGCCACGCAGTTCGACCAAAGGTTTTCCGGGATAGCGGGTAGAGGCGTAGCGGGCGGGAATGACGATAAGAACAGACATCAGGCTTTCTCCAACGCAACTCCGGGGGCATGTGCAATGAAAAACGGGTTCTCAAAACCCGGTTTGCCATATGTCAGAGGACTGTGATCCTCGAAGCGGACAACATGGCCGCCCGCACCGCGCAACACAGCATCGCCTGCGGCGGTATCCCACTCCATGGTGCGGCCCAATCGCGGATAGATGTCCGCCTCTCCCGTTGCGACAAGGCAGAACTTCAGCGAAGATCCGGCGCTCTTCATGTCGGCTACGGCGTATCTGTTGATGTAGTCATCTGTTGCCTGATCGCGGTGGGACTTGGAGGCAACCACCATCAGTGCGCTGTTATCGGGAGAAGACACAGTGATGGTCTGCGTGGGTCCTGTCTGTTCTTTTGCAAATGGTCCCGTCTCTTCGACCGCCCGACCTTCGGAGTCTGTGTAGAAAAGTCTTTTCCTGGCAGGGGCATAGACAATGCCGCGCAAAGGTATCCCGTCTTCGACATAAGCAATGTTGACGGTAAAATCGCCGCGCCGGTTGATGAACTCTTTTGTCCCATCCAATGGATCAACGATCAGGAATGTGCTGGATGATTGTAAATGAGATTCCGCCTGCTCTTCGGTCACAAGCGGGACACCCGGAAAGGCCGCGCGCAAGCCCGCACTAATAATGGCATCTGCCGCTTCGTCCGCGACTGTTACAGGGCTTTCATCGCTCTTGGAGCGTACTTCGAAGTCATCCGCCGCATAGATTTCCATGATCTTGTCACCAGCCAGCAGCGCAAGGTCACGCATCACAAGAGCGAGTCGCTTATGGTCCACGGCCATGTCCTTTCACTCAAAATCGGGCGTTGTCCCGCTTATGGTGTTTCATCAAACGATCAGCAAGGTTATCGTGCAAAGATAAATGACCCGCCAGACCAAAGCTTTTGGCACCAAAAATCAGGCAAAGCATGTTCCAAACCCCTGTCTATCGAACGCGAACAAGTGGCCTTTTGGGCATGCTCGAGGTGACTTATCACACGATCGTCCGCAGTGCACGGGGCGGACACCGCAATGCGGTGATCGGCATGGTCCTCAATATGGTCCAAGGTCTGACAATGGTTGTCGCGTTTCTGATCTTCTTTCAGATTCTCGGACTTCGTAGTTCACCCATTCGCGGCGATATGATGCTCTTTATCATGAGCGGGGTTTTCGTCTATATGACGCATATCAAGGCATTGAGCGCCGTGATGAGTGCAGCGGGGCCGACATCGTCCATGATGCTGCACCGGCCCATGAACACGATTGTCGCAATTCTAGCGGCGGCGGTGTCAACGCTTTATTCCCAGTTCATCACGCTCTTGGTCATCCTTTCGATCTATCACATCGGATTCAATCCGATCACAATCCATGATCCGATCGCTGCCATGGGTTTATTCCTGCTAGCATGGTTTTCCGGCTGCGCAGTGGGGATGATATTCTTGGCACTTAAGCCTTGGTTCCCAAGGTTCACTGGAATCGCCAAGACGATCTATACCCGCGTCAATATGATCGCCTCGGGCAAGATGTTTGTCGTCAATACGCTCCCTGCGTCCACGATGGCCATGTTCGACTGGAACCCGCTTTTTCATAATATCGACCAGATGCGCGGGGCAGTATTCCTGCATTACAATCCACAGTTCACCAACATCAGCTATCCGATCTACCTGTCGCTGGCTTTGATCATGATCGGACTTATGGGCGAGTTTTTTGCCAGAAAGCATGTCTCGATCAGCTGGTTTGCCGGGCGCTAGCACGTCATCTTCACTGCCAGCCCCCAGAATCCATTCAATTAAGCATTTTGCTGCATCGCCCGAGGTTGCAGGCGCTAGCGCTGAACCCTATATACGCCAAGATCAAAGTTCATCGACACTCTCATGAACTGACTCGTGAAACTGGCGCGGGTGCCTAAAATGGGTTCGCGCTGCTCAAACCGCCTAAAGTAGAGGGATTTGAAAAATGGCTAAAGTTATTGGTATCGACCTGGGAACGACCAACTCCTGTATCGCCATCATGGATGGCTCTAAACCCCGCGTGATCGAAAACGCCGAAGGTGCGCGCACAACGCCATCTATCGTCGCATTCACCGACGACGAACGTCTTGTCGGTCAGCCCGCCAAGCGGCAGGCGGTCACCAACCCTGAAAACACAATCTTTGCTGTAAAGCGTCTGATCGGTCGCCGGTTCGATGACAAAGACCTTGCCAAAGAGAAAAAGAACATGCCGTTCGAGATCGTCAATGGCGGCAACGGCGACGCATGGGTCGAAGCCAAGGGTGAGAAATACTCGCCAAGCCAGATCTCTGCCTTCATCCTTGGCAAGATGAAAGAAACCGCCGAGACCTACCTCGGCGAAGAAGTGACACAAGCGGTCATCACCGTGCCTGCCTACTTCAACGACGCCCAGCGTCAGGCTACCAAAGACGCAGGCAAGATTGCCGGCCTCGAAGTGCTGCGCATCATCAACGAGCCGACAGCGGCAGCGCTGGCGTATGGCCTCGACAAGAAAGACAGCAAGACCATCGCGGTCTATGACCTTGGCGGCGGTACATTCGACGTCACGATCCTTGAAATCGACGATGGCCTGTT
>NZ_JANQTS010000052.1 GCF_030731595.1 Yoonia sp. | reverse complement strand
CGGCGATGCCTTTGCCGTTCTTGCGGGCGATGCAGACGCCTTCGTAGTTCTGCACACGGCTGCGTGTGCCTTCGGTCACTTTGTAACCGACGCGGATGGTGTCACCCGCTTTGAAATCGGGGATTTCTTTCCCCAGCGCAGCGATTTGCTCCGCTTCGATTTGTGCGATCAGGTCCATCTGACACGCTCCTTTATCTGGTACGGGTTGTCCCGCAGCGTTTCTTTGTGCCGTAGAGCTCTGTGTCGTTATCGGGTCCGGTCCTGCCGCCCGCCAGAGATGCGTCATCTTTGTTTTTTGTGGTTGTCCGGCCTGTCTGGTGAAGATGGATCAACGAAGACCCGTTCAATATCCAGTGGTTCCATAAACCAACACCCGGAATCAGCGATGCTGCCCGAGAATGCCGCTCAATAGGCGAAAGCCATGTTGTGATCAAGGGGGCAGTTGGGCTGCGCGCTAAGCGGGGGCATGGCTGGACAGATCATGTGACCGACCTGGGGCGGTATGACGACGCCCCAGCCTCACACCGCTGGCTTGGGTTTTGCTGCAAGTTCGGCGATCCGAAGGCACAAAGCCGTGGCCTGTGCCATGTCCTGCACCGAAACCCACTCCAGCGGCCCGTGAATGTTCTGCATCCCGGTGAACAGATTGGGGCAAGGCACGCCCATTTCCGTCAGGCGCGATCCATCTGTGCCGCCACGGATCGGCACGGATTTCTCTGGTATCTCCAGATCGGCAAGCGCCCTGCGCGCAAGGTCAACCGGCGTCATGTCGTTTTCCAGCCAGTACCGCATGTTGCGGTATTGCGGCGTGATCTCGCAATTGATCTGGGCACGCGGTTCGGTGGCCGCGATCGTTTCGCAAACCTGACGCAAGAGCGTACCTTTGGCTTCAAGCCCCGCCAATTCGAAGTCGCGCAGAATGAACCGCACCACCATCTCTGCCGCACTGCCCTTCATATCGACCACATGGATAAACCCTTGATGGCCGTCAGTCGTCTCGGGCGTGAGGCGCGACTGCGGCAGCGTGTCGACAATCTTTGACGCGAGGTGGATTGCGTTGACCAGCCGATCTTTTGCGTTGCCGGGGTGAATGGACACACCCTTGACTGTTACGACCGCAAAATCGGCCGAGAAAGTCTCATAAATCACTTCACCCAGTTCTTCGCCGTCAAAAGTATAAGCGAAATCTACACCCAGATCTTCGGGCAATCTTGCATCTACGCCGCGCCCGATCTCTTCGTCCGGTGTAAAGGCCACGCGGATCGTTGGCCGTTGGATTTGCGAATTCTCCAAAAGATGCTGCATGGCGGTCATGATGATCGCGATCCCTGCCTTGTCGTCAGCCCCCAGAAGGGTCAAGCCGGACGCTGTGACAATGTCATCGCCGACCTTTTTGGCCAGATAGGGAAACTCCTCTGGCGAAAGGCTTAGGTTCGGGTCGTCAGGAAAGGTGATCGTGCCGCCGTTGTAACCTGCGATCAGCCTTGGCTTGACACCTGATGCATTGAATTGCGGCGCTGTGTCGACATGCGCCAGAAAGCCAAGGGTCGGCCCTTCGACGGTTCCCGGGATCGTTGCGATCACAGTGCCATAGCTGGTCTTTGTGACGTCCGTTGCCCCAATCGCCGCCAATTCTTCGACCATTAGGTCCAGCATGCCGTGTTGGCTGGGCGTAGACGGGGCGGATTTGCTGTCCATATCCGATTGGCTGTCGATGGCGCAGTAGCGCAGAAGACGCGCTGTAAGCGCGGCGTTGAACTGGTTCATGAAGGGGCTCCTAGGCGGCTGGGAGAGAGGAGGCATGACTGCTGCACAAGTGTCAAGATGGGGGGCGGTGAAGTGGTGATTTGGAACAGCAAATCGGGTTGCCAGGCTTGGTGCGCTAACACCGGTCGCACTATCACTGATCCTGCTTGTGCGTTTTGTTTTCGCCGAAGGCCGCCCACAAATCGGGTCTTTTTTCCCGCGTAATCTTTTCCGCCATCTGACGCCGCCATTCCGCGATCTTGGCGTGGTTGCCTGACAACAGCACATCAGGGATCGCGCGTCCCTGCCAATCGGCGGGTTTGGTATACTGCGGATGCTCCAACAGTCCCGTTGAAAAGCTTTCCTCAACAGCACTTTCGGCATTGCCCAAAACACCCGGTAGCAGCCGCACGGTTGCGTCGATCATCGCTTGCGCTGCAATCTCGCCACCGGTCAGGACAAAATCCCCAAGGCTGACCTCTTGGATGTTGAAGTGCTCCAACACCCGCTCGTCCACGCCCTCAAAGCGGCCGCAAAGCATGGTGACCCCATCCATCCGCGCCCAGTTGCGCGCCATGGCCTGATCGAAACGCTTGCCGCGCGGCGACAGATAGACCAGCGGTACGATCCCCTTCGCCCCACGCCGCGCATCCATAATCGCGGCCTCCAGCACATCGGCGCGCAACACCATGCCCGCGCCGCCGCCCGCAGGCGTATCATCGACGTTGCGATGTTTGCCGATGCCGTAGTCGCGCAGGTTGTAGGTTTGCAACTGCCACAGCCCATCTTGCAGGGCTTTGCCTGTCAGGCTTTCGCCCAAGACGCCCGGAAAGGCTTGCGGGAACAGGGTGATCAACTGTGCTGTCCATGATCCGGCAATATCGGGCGTGTCGGTCATCAACTCGCGCGGTTTAAGCGTCGGGCGGACCGCGATGCGGCCAGCGGATCGGGACGGCTTATCTGTCATCGGAAGCAAACAGCCCGTCGGGCGGGTCGGCGATGATGCGCTTTGCGGCCAGATCGACGGTCGGCACAGCGGCTTGGGTGAAGGGCAACAGAACCGTCTCGGACTGGCCGGGGACAATCAGTTCAAGCAGATCGCCCGCGCCGTGGTCCATCACGTTCTTGACGGTGCCAAGCGTTGCGCCGCCTGTATCGAGTACGGTCAGGCCGATCAGGTCGGCATAGTAGTATTCATCATCCGGCAGTGACGGCATCGTAGCGCGTTCGGCATAAAGGCTGACATTGCGCAGGGCGTCCGCATCTTCCTTTGTGACAACGCCATCAAGACGCGCGGTAAAGCCGTTCTTGAGCTGGCCCGTCAGAACCACTTGGGCAAAGGCACGGCCCTCTTCGGTATAAAGCGGGGTGTAGTCGGCAATGGCCTGGGGGTCGGCGCAGAAGGATTTCAGCCGCACTTCGCCGTGTACCCCGAAGGACCCGCCAATAGCGCCGACGATGACACGGTCAGTCATTGGTCAGTTCCACTCCAACACAGATATTCTCGATCCATAGTCCACCGCCAGCTTCGCAGGTTTCTTGCCTGCTTTCACGTTCAAACAGCATGCCTGCCACAAAAGCAAACAGCACAAGAATGAACGTGCGCAACAAGCGGAACATGGGGTTTCCCTAAAGCGGGGTCGGGGTTGCCCGGGCGTGATACGCCGGACAACCCATCAAAGTGCAGTGCTTACTCTGCAGCGGCTTCTTCGGCTGCAGGTGCTTCCTCAACAGGTGCTTCTGCTGGCGCAGCTGCCGCTTCCGCTGCCGCAGCCGCTTTGGCCGCCTTTTCTTCAGCGCGCGCTTTCGCAGCTTTGCCAGGTGTGCCCTTCTTGAGGTTGACACGGTCTTTCTTTGGCATAACGCCAGCGGCTTCCAGCATACGGGCCACACGGTCGGTGGGCTGAGCGCCTTGGCCCAGCCAGTGCTGCACGCGCTCCATGTCCATTTTCACGCGCTCTTCGCTGTCTTTTGGCAGCATCGGTGCGTATGTGCCCAGCTTTTCGATAAAGCGGCCGTCACGTGGCATGCGGCTGTCGGCAGCCACGATTGCATAGTGAGGACGTTTCTTAGAGCCGCCACGGGCCAGTCGGATTTTCATAGCCATCAGATTTTCTCCTTAAAGATGGTTGTTAGTGTGGGTTTCACCCACCCTAGGATTGGTGTTGTTTGTGGTGTTGGATGACTTCCTGAATAATGAAATTCAGAAATTTCTTGGCAAATTCAGGGTCCAGATCGGCCCGTCTTGCAAGGTCGGTGAGCCGCGCGATCTGGGCTTCTTCACGCGCGGGGTCGGATGGGGGCAGGTCGTGTTCAGCCTTCAGCTTGCCCACGGCCTGAGTGTGTTTGAACCGCTCGCCCAAGGTATAGACGAGGATGGCATCAAGCCGGTCGATGCTTTCGCGGTGACCCTTGAGGATCTCGGCGGCGCGTGTGGTGGCGTCAGTCATGAGACACTCCTGTTGCCGGGGTGGGTATGGCGGTAGACAACGCAATCATCCGCTGGTGGTCGTGCAGCAGTCGGGTCTGGGATTGCACCCAAAGCTTCAGCAACGCGGATCGACGCCACATTCTCGGCGCTGATATAACTGACGATTGTTGTCAGTTCCGTCGTGGCGAAGGTGTAATCGAGCATGGCGCGTCCGGCTTCGACCGCAAACCCCTGTCCGGTGAAAGCGTCAAAGACAAACCAGCCACATTCAGGCTCTGGAAAATGGGGCGGATGTACAAGGCCCACACCACCGGCCAATGCGCCATCCAATTCAATTGCGAGTGTACCAAAGCCATAAAGCGCCCAAGTCGCCACGTCGTTTGTAAACCAGGTCCAAGCCTTATCGCGGTCAAGCGGGCCATCCATGTGAACAGCACGGTCGCTGGCCATGAACTTTGCATAGGCATCAAAGTCGGCCCGCTGGTAGGGGCGCAGCGTCAGCCGCTCGGTGTGCAGTGTCGGGATCAT
>NZ_JANQTS010000051.1 GCF_030731595.1 Yoonia sp. | reverse complement strand
AAAAGTGCCCATGGATTGCACACACGCAGAATACAAATGTTTGGTTGTCGTGCCCTTCTGTTTATGCGTCGATAGATGCGAAGAAGAAGCTCGCTGTCGCAATAGCTGCGTTGTTGGATATTCCTGTATCTCGAATGGTCCGCGATCTGATTTGTGCGGCCATGTCGCACTTTTGCTTCACAACAATTTGGGCATATCGCTCCCCGAAAGGTGAAGACAGGCTAACGTCGGTGACAAAAAAGGGTTATAAACTTGCTCGCTAGTCGATCGCTTTTGCCCCTACTACAACCCATCAACCATTGCTCTTGAACTTAGCGAATTACGGAAGCTATAGGCACGATTTTGCCCTTTCGTCTATTCATTCTGGCTCAGTGGCAGGCCAAATAGCCCGCCACAATTGTAAGGGATCTAGTCTGTCTAATTGCGAAGAAATCAGTCAATCGTCCATGTATACGATCCGTCGGTATATGATCCGTCGCCAACACTGGATACTGGGCCACAATCAAGGGCTGGCTCTTTGGTATATCGCACGCAAACATTGTCACCGCGGATCAGCCATTGGCCAGTATCGGTGCCATAGACTTCGTCTTGGTAAGAAGTTGTTCCATCGGCATTGTAGCATTGCGTGCCGTCCGTGGGGCCGGTGTAGGTCAGGCACTTTCCGGCATGGGTATCAATAAATTCCTGTCCGGTTAGTTGTTGCGCCGTTGCAGGCGCTGCAAACAGCAACAGGCTTAATCCGGCAACTGGCAAAGACCAGTTTGTCTGGGGTTTTGTCATGGTTTTTCTCCTCAATGTCTTGTGAGCCTTACGCATGATGCGGCCAAGGCTGGCCACACCATGAAGGACCGCTTAGTAGTCGAAAGACAGCATCGCGACGATCAAACCGTCCGCGCCCTCGATGAAATCACCAGTTTCATCAGAGTCGTGATAGGTTAGATCTAGGGTGATATTGTCGGTCAGCGCATAGGTGCCGCCGAACGACCAATAGTTCCATTCATCAGCACCATCGATTGCAGAAGAGACCGATCCATAAGAGGCCGCAATTGCTAGGCCTGGCAGATTGGTGAAATAATCCACATCGACTGATAGATCGGTGGTTTCGAATTCGGGCGCATAGGCGACGTTGCCAGTGACATACAGTTGCAAATTGACGGCATATCCGGCGCTGATCAGATACTCTTCATAGGAAATTGTGTCGTCAGGTGGCGGGAAGGTGCTGTCTTGGAATGTATAGTAGGCAACAGCGAAATCGTAATAGAAGGCATCGACCTCTCCACGATAGCCAATGTAGTAGTCTACTTCGCTGTCAGCAAATAGCAGGTTCTCGTCACCATTTGTGGCCCACACACCCCCATAGAGACCGCCATAGCTAAGCTCGACATAAGGCTGCACAGCAGGTCCATCAGAGAATTTCAAGCCTTGTGATACATATTCTGAGACGACAGCAAAGCCAGCATTGACGCCGAATTCCTGTGCCGTACCGGCCGTTGGTGCTGCAACCGCCAAGGCTGCCAAAGTAGTTGTTGTCGCGTAGAGAGTCCGCATGATAAGTCCTCGTTTCGTTGGTTTGTGTTGCTTCTCAAAAGGTTCATGACCTAACGACGGCGTGTCGGGTGCAACCGGCACGCCACCGTTCCTTTCCCCCGGATCAGGCGGTCAGATCGATCCAGATCGTTTTCAGCTCGGTGTACTGCTCGTGGGCATGAATGCCGTTGTCGCGGCCACCAAAGCCGGATGCCTTGAAACCCCCGAATGGCGTCGAAATCTCGCCTTCGGAGTAAGTGTTCACGCCAACCGTTCCCGCCTTCAGCTTGCGCGCATAGCGGTGGGCCTTACTGATGTCGGACGTGTATAGCGTTGCCGCCAGCCCGTATTCGGTGGCATTGGCAAGTGCGATGGCTTCTTCATCGCTTTCAGCGCGGGTGACGCCCACGACGGGACCAAAGATTTCCTTCTGGAAGATGTCCATATCCGCGGTCACTTCAGCGAAAATCGTCGGCTGGAACATTAACCCCCCGGCCCCGGATCCGCCGGCCACAACACGCGCACCCTGCGCTTTGCCGGTTTCCACTAGGCCCGCCACCTTTGCATAATGTGTCTCACTGACCAGCGGACCGTTGCGTGTCTCGGGATCAAGCTGATCACCCAACTTCCAATCCGCGATTTGCGCTGCCATAGCCGCAACCAGATCATCATAGACGTCTTTATGCGCGATGATCCGGCTGTTGGCGGTGCAGTTCTCGCCCATATTCCAAAAGATCGCGTTGGCCTGAATACCAGCGATCCTTTCGATGTCTTTGGCGTCGCTCAGAACAACTGCTGCAGACTTGCCACCCATCTCGAGGCAGACCTCTTTCATGTTGCTTTGTGCGGCATACTCGAGAAACCGGCGCCCCGTCGCAGTAGACCCAGTAAAAGTGAGCGCATCCACATCCATGTGGCGACCCAAAGGTTCACCCACATCCGGTCCCATGCCTGTTACCACATTCAGAACGCCAGGCGGCACGCCAGCTTCGACAGCAAGTTCAGCGAGGCGAAGTGACGTCAGGCTGGTATCCTCAGCCGGTTTCACCACAACCGAATTGCCAGTGGCCAAGGCCGGCCCGATCTTCCACGCCATCATCATCAAGGGGAAATTCCAAGGCAGCACCGCCGCCACGACGCCGACAGGTTCGCGCACGATCAATGCAACAGCATCGGGGGACGTCGGAGCGATCTGGTCATAGAGCTTGTCCTGAACCTCGCCATGCCAGCGGATGCACTTCGCCGTTTCCGGCACGTCGATCTCCAGACAATCCGTCACCGGTTTGCCGGCATCAAGTGCCTCCATCACTGCCAGTTCCTCGCGGTTTTCCATGATCAGATCAGCCAGTCTGGCCAGTACTGCCTTGCGGGCACTAGGGTGCAAATCAGACCAGACGCCGCTTTCAAATGCAGCTTTGGCAGAGGCGACAGCGACATCCACGTCGGCCTGATCGCAGGCAGGAAGTGTTGCGATGACTTCACCTGAATAGGGGTTCTTGGTTTCGAAGGTGCCGCCATTGACCGCAGAACGGAACGACCCGTCAATAAAGACACCGGTAGGCAATTTCAGCGTATTCGCGATAGAGTTATAGGCGTTCATCTTCTTCTCCCGTTCAATTATTGCGCCGCATGGGCAAAGGTTTCCTGATCCGCCCTGGGGCGCAAAGCCTTAGGGTCATACATCGGAGCGAGGCTTGCCTTGGCGTCATAGAGGCGGCCCGCGACTTCGATTTGATAAGTGGCGGCCAACATCTGGGCAGCGGGCTCGCCGGGATGGGTGCAGGGCACATAGCCAAGCCCGACTGCCGCGCCCAGCGCATGCCCATAGCCACCTGAAGTCAGGAAGCCGACAATCTTGCCGTCACGCAGAAGCGGTTCGTTATGGTGCAGATGAGCAGATGGATCGGCTAGTTTGAACTGTATCAGGCGCTTCTCAAGACCGGATTCACGCTTGCGCAAGACCGCCTCACGCCCGAGAAAATCGCCGCCATTGAGCTTATCGGTTTTGACCGCAAAGCCCAGACCCGCCTCCAGAACGTGATCCTCGTCGGTAATGTCGTGGCCGAAATGCCGGAAACCTTTTTCAAGTCGACAACTGTCCATGGCATGCAACCCGCACAGCTTCAGCCCATGCGGTGCACCAGCCGCGAGGATCTCTTCAAAAACATGGGCGGCCTGATCGGCACTGATGTAAAGCTCCCATCCCAATTCGCCCACATAAGTCACGCGGTGGGCACGCGCAGTGCCCATTCCGATCTCGATCTCGCGCGCGAGACCGAAGGGATGGTGGTCGTTCGAGAAATCATCGGGCGAACAGCCCGCAAGAACTTCACGTGCGAGTGGCCCCATAAGCGGCAGAACTGCCTCTGATGCGCTAACATCCAGAATGACGACCGAAGCATCTCCTTGATGTTTACGCAGCCAAGCTAGATCGCGCTGCAATGTGGCTCCGGGTACGACAAGGAAATAGGCAGTCTCTGAAAGGCGTGTCACGGTCAGATCACATTCGATCCCGCCACGACTATTGAGCATTTGCGTGTAGACAATGCGTCCAGGGGGCACGTCCATTTGCGCGCCGCACATCTTTTGTAGAAAGGCGCAGGCATCGCGTCCCTCAACCCGGATCTTGCCAAATGACGACATGTCAAGAAGGCCGACCCCGGTGCGCAGCGCCATATGCTCCGCATACTGGTTGGCAAACCAGTTCTGCCCGCCCCAGTCATAACGATATTCGCGCTCCTGTCCCTCATCGGCAAACCAGTTCGCGCGCTCCCACCCTGCAGTTTCACCAAACACCGCACCACGGGATTTGAGGTGTTCATGCAAAGGCGAACGGCGGACACCGCGTGCAGTGACGGGCTGGCGGAAAGGGTAGTGATCGGCATAGAGCAGGCCCAGCGTCTCGGTCACACGTTCACGAAGGTAGCGGCGGTTTCGCTGGAAAGGCTGCATCCGGCGAATGTCGACCTCCCACAGATCGAACGGAGGCTCGCCATCATGCATCCATTGTGCGAGCGCCATGCCCGCCCCACCTGAAGAGACAATCCCGATGGAATTATACCCCGCCGCGACCCAGTAACCACCCAGTTCCGGCGCCTCACCGAGATAGTAGCGATCATCAGGGGTAAAGGACTCAGGGCCATTGAAGAACGTATGAATGCCCGCCTCTGCCAGCATCGGCATCCGTTCGCAGGCGGCCGCGAGGATCGGCTCGAAGTGATCAAAGTCCTCTGGCAATTGGTCAAAGCAGAAATCTTCCGGGATCCCGTCCATGCCCCATGGTTTGGACTTGGGTTCAAAGGCACCCAGCAGGATTTTACCGGCGTCTTCTTTGTAGTAGGCACATTCATCCGGCACCCGCAGGACCGGCTGCGGTGTCAGGCCCTTAATGCCTTCGGTAACTATATAGAAATGCTCGCAGGCATGCAGTGGCACGTTCACCCCTGCTATTGCACCCATATCGCGAGCCCACATGCCGGCACAGTTGACCACCAGATCGGCGGCGATATGGCCCTGCTCTGTACAGCTTTGCCAGTTTACGCCGGTTACGCGACCATCGGCCTTGGTCACATCGGTTACCTTCACATCCTCTGCTATCAAGGCGCCCAGATTGCGAGCACCCTTCGCCATGGACAGTGCCACATTGCTGGGGTCTGCCTGTCCGTCGTGCGGCAGGTATACGCCCGATACGACACCGTCGATGTTGATATGGGGATAGCGTGCCTTGACCTCGGTTGGGGACAACTCCTCTACCTCGACACCATAGACGCGGGCCAATCCGGCAGAGCGCAGCAACTCCTCGCGACGATGCTCTGTCAAGGCGACAGTGATCGATCCTGTTTCGCGAAAGCCTGTCGACAGTCCCGTTTCCGCCTCAAGCCGCCCATACAGATCGGTCGAATACTTGGCCAGCCGCGTCATGTTCTGGCTGCCGCGCAACTGGCCGACAAGGCCTGCTGCATGCCATGTTGTGCCGCTGGTCAGCTTCTTGCGCTCCAAGAGCACAATGTCTTTCCAGCCCAGTTTCGCCAGATGGTAGGCGACGGAACAGCCAGATACGCCGCCACCGATAATGACCACGCGGGCCTGTTGGGGAAGAGGGGTCATCGTCTGTTTGCCTTGCTATTGGGACGGGGTGTGAAACGGATTGGCCTCATTTATTGCTCCACCCTGTCGAGGACGCGAAAGGCTGCGACGGTGGCGGCCATGCCGACGCGGCGAAAGCGTTGAAAAGGGATCGGCGATGCGCGGGTGACTGGAAACTCCAGCGACGCCTCCGGATGGCCCGTCACCCAATCAGCCAAGACTTTACCCATTGCGGTCGCCATGCCGACACCGCGTCCGTTGTAGCCAAGCCCAGCCATGATACGCGGCGCAACGCGGTGCAGGCCCGGCAGATGGTCCCGGGTCAACGCGACATCACCTCCCCAGGCATACTCCCAGGTCGCATTCGCCAGTTGCGGGAAAAGCCGCATCGATTGCGCGCGCAAGTCTTGCTGACACGCGCGGATCGATCGCTCGGACGTCGCCCCGCGTCCGCCCATAATGAAACGCCCGTCTACATCCTTGCGGAAATAGAGCAGAAGCCGTTTCGTGTCTGACACTGCATGACCTTCAGGCAGGATGGATCGGGCGATATTGTCGGACAAAGGCGCGGTCGCGACCTGAACGGAAGTGACGGGCATGACCGAACGCCCAAGGGGTTCTGCAAGATCGCCTGTATAGGCATTGGTACAGACCAGCGCATGATGAGCAGTGACCCGACCCGCAAGAGTGGTCACGACAACACTGTCGTCAGCGGACAATATCTTGGACACTGGACTTTGCCCGTAGACTTTGGCGCCTGCCCGCTCCGCAGCAGCGGCAAGCCCAAGTGCATAGTTGAGCGGATGCAGGCTACCGCCACGCCGGTCGATCAAGCCAGAACGGTAGGCGTCAGTTCCCAAAAGATCGCGCAATTCGTTCGACACAACTTCGTCAACATCGGCACCACGCGCACGCCACTGCGCCCCGATGCGGGCCAGTGCTGCCTGCGACTTGGATGAATGAGAGGCACGTATCCAGCCGGGACGGCGCGGATCGCAAGCGATACCGTGCCGCGCAATCAATCCGAATACCAGATCGCCGACACCGCCAGAAAGCGCGACCACCCGGCGACCCATTTCGGTCCCATAGTGGGCCTCGATGGCGTCAGGGCCTTCTTTCAGACCCGGATTGACCTGCCCACCATTCCGCCCCGACGCTCCCCAGCCCGGCGTCTGCGCCTCAAGCACGACAACCCGCACACCGGCTTCCGCCAGATTGAGCGCAGCGGACAAACCGGTAAAACCTGCACCGATAATGACGCAATCCGTTTCGATCTCTCCCTTGAGCGCCGACCTTTCAGGGGCGGCATGAGCCGTATCAACCCAAAGGCTGTGGGCCAATGCTTCACGTTCCTGGAGGATCGTTTGCATTGCTCAGGCCGCCTTTGCTGTGGCCACAGGTTCCGCAAGGAACGCATCGAGCGGCGCAAGGCTATCGGGGTCGCCCGCTGCTTCAAGCGCAAGGAAATCAATCGCTGCGACCTCGTGTTTGGTCATCCGCGCCAGAATTGCGCGGTCATTTTCGGGCGCCATAGCCTCAAGCGCTTTGAAATCGGCAATATACTGCGGGAAATCCGCGCGCATGTCGTCCAGTAAGGCATCCCAATCCTGTGGGCCATCTTGTGCAGCCCTGCGCCCCTGCTCCGCAAGAACCTCATCTGCTAGCGGCGCCAGACCATAGCGATCAATCAACGGACGCACGATCCGCGCTGTGTGACGTTCCATCTCTGCCAGCCGCAACATTTTTTTCTGTCGCGCACCCGTGAAGAAGTCAGCGAGCGCAAGATACCAAGCCTCGCCGGAGACTTCTTCTTCATAGTACTTCTGCAATGTCAGAAGATACCGGGCGTCGACCGTTTCACGCGGCACAATGTTCGGCAGAACCTGAGCTTGTGTCTGTGAAAGCAATGCCCCGACGTCAGGCCGGTCATGTTTCATCGGTTCGTCTATATCAACTTCCTCGTCGAGCTCTGTCGCATAGCGGTGACCCGCGTAGACGGCCGCGGCAATGATTGCGGGCGCTTCGGCATCACCGATCCGGTTGAGCGTAAATGGCAGTCTGCCGACATCACCATCCACTGTTGCCAAAATCTCGTTGTATAGTTCGTCATTGGGGGTGCGTTGGGTGACCATCACTACGGCTGCCGCATCAAGAGTTTGTTCGACCCCGGTATATTCACATGCCAGCGTCGCCTTGGCCCCGTCAAATCGGGTCAAGGCATGAGCGGTCACAATTTTGACGCCCAGTTCCATCAGATGCGTGCGGATGCGCCAGCGTTCCGAGGTCATCTCGGCCCAAGCGGATACACTGTCACTTTCGGTGACATAGGTGACGGGATGCCCCGCCTTGATCACCGCCTCGGCAATGACACCGGCCATGTAGTAGTTATCACCATCAAAGACGACAGTTGGCCCCTCGGGCAGCTTGCCGTCCATGATGTCATCTGGTGTAAACACCTCTGCATCGTCGATTGTGACGCCCACATAGCGTTTCCCGTCGAAACGGGTCCGGTTCCATGTGGCACCCGTCGCAATGGCCACATGATCCGCTTCTGTTGCAAAGACATCCTGTGCTGTCAGGCGGCTTTCGCGGAACACTTCGACATTCAGCATTTTCAGCAATTGCTGTTCGCGGTAGTCACGCACGCGGATGTATTCGCTCATCCCCGGCAATGCGGCTTCGCGGGCAACACGGCCACCCAATGTGCGGGTCGCTTCTGACAGCATGACGTTGTAACCGCGCAACCCCAAAGCACGTGCCGCCTCGAGTCCCGCAGGGCCAGCGCCGACTATCAGGACGCTAGCATCTGACTTGGCTGTGGCTGCCTTTTCGGGGTGCCAACCCTTGCGCCATTCTTCACCCATCGTCGGATTCTGGGTGCATCGGATTGGCGTACCCGTGCTGTCACCGGAATAGCAAATATTGCAGCCTATGCATTCACGGATATCCTCGAACCGACCTTCTTCGACCTTTTTGGGGAGAAACGGGTCGGCAATCGAAGGACGTGCAGCGCCGATCAGGTCGGTGATACCGCGCTTGATCTGGCTTACCATCGTATCGGGCGAGGTGAAGCGTCCTACGGTGACAACAGGTTTGGTTGTTACCGATTTGACCCACTGCATGTAGGGCTCAAGCGCACCTTCCTTGGTAAAGCGGGATACGCCCATCTCAAGGCTGTAATCAGCGATATTGATATCCCAAAGATCAGGCAAATCCGCCAGCATCTCGAACATCTCACGGCGTTCGCCGTATTCTGGCTGACCGTCGGCACCTATGGTTTCATCAGACTTGAAACGCACAGCAACGGCACAGCGGTCACCGACAGCTTCCTTGGTTTCCTCGATCAACTCACGGATCAGTCGGACCCGGTTTTCAAGGCTGCCGCCGTATTCGTCACTGCGTGTGTTGATTGCGGGATCAAGAAAATTCGCCAGAAGATAGCCATGGGTTGCATAGACATAGACCACATCAAACCCAGCATCACGCGCACGCAAGGCAGCCTTTTTGTGCCAGCGCCGCAGAGTCTTGATATCGGTTTTGTCCATTGCCCTTGTCTGGAAAGGCTGCCCTGCCAGATTGGGCATCGACATCACATCCATCGAGGGCAAGCGGGTATACAGGTTGGCCGACCGCGCACCCGAATACCACAATTCAGCCCCAGCTAGCGATCCGTGCTCGTGCACCATGTCAGTCATCAATGAATGCGCGCGGATATCACTGTCATCCCACAAGGAAGCGGACACATGTGGCAGATCATCCGATGACGGATGGATAGAGTTGTATTCGGTACAGATCACACCCCAGCCACCCTCTGCCTTCATACGGCGCATATGGGCAAGTGTTTGAGGACGCAGATAGCCCATGCCAGTACAATGGGGCACTTGGTAAAAGCGGTTTTTGGTCGTAACCGGGCCGATTTTCAGCGGCTCAAACAGGATATCATATCTTGGATCGCGGGACATGTTGAATGCTGCCTTTTAACTACAGATCAATCGGTGGGATACTTTGGAAGACTGGCCTGGACTATTCATCGCTCAAAACCTCCAGCATGCGTTGCCGTTGGTCTGCACGGGCTTCGCATGAGTTGCAGACGCCCGGCCCACCCAGCACATTGATGACCTCTCCTGCGATGGCATCACCGCTTAGATGCGCACCGGACATCAGGGCCTTGTAGCGTCCTGCGACTGCCTCTCCTGCAAAGAACACGCGATCACCCAAAGGTTCGGCTAGCGTGCGCCGCGACGCAAAGCGGCCCGGCTTGGCTGCGGCATAGGCACCAAGTGTCAAAGGGTTCGTCGCCCAATCGGTCATGATGCCCTTAATGAAATGATTGCGCGCGCTGCTCCCCATCATATTGGTAAATTCACCAAGTGCGAAATCAACAGCCTCGGCCTCGGACGCGCGGGACAGATTCCAGCCGAATTCGCCCCCGACAAAGCCGACAGCAACATCGATGCCCGCGGGCCATGTCAGGAAAAAACAAGCCTCGGCGGGAACGACGTTCGGTACCGCGTAGGTGAGAAAGTCATTGTCATTCAGGCCAAACCGCTCCCCGTCAAATTGCAAGGCTATCTTGGTCAGGAGTCCCATTGGCACTTCCGTGATTGCCTCGGACTTTTCTGCAGGCAGCGCTGGAGTGAATTTGATTGCATCTGAGGCAAGTACACCTGTCGAAACCGTGACAATGCAGGCTGCCGCGGAGATCGTGCCATCGGTCGTTTGCACACGCACGCCCTGCCCGCTCCAGTCAATCTCGCGGACGGTGACTCCAGTGCGGATAGGCAGACCCTGAGCATGTTCTGCAACGAGTGTGCCCAGCCCCTCCTTTACTAGATAGTTGTAAGCATAGCTGCCATAGGAATTCATATCGCCCGTGGAAAGATCGGCGAAATCGACGCCGAAATCCAATGGTCCGATCCAGGTTTGCGCCGTGGCGGAGTATGCGAAATCAGCATCAATACGAGAGGCTGCGGAGACATCGCCAGTACCGTATACCCGCGACTCAATATGGTCGTATGCACGGTAGTAGTTGCTTAATTCAGCAGCGCTTGCTGGGCGGTCGCCGATATAAAGTGCTTCACCCGCATCGTCGTGATCAACGAGGGTAAACCCGAGATCCCGCGCGAGAGCGACATGCGGTACACCGTTGCGCGGTCCCTGCAGCCATGAACAACCCCGATCGAACGGCACACCGAAACTCTTGGTTTCGGTATATGCCCTGCCACCGATCCGGTCAGCGGCTTCGATCACAACAACAGTCTTGCCCCCGGCAATGACACGCCGCGCCGCAGCAATTCCCGCCGCACCCGCACCAATTACTATCACGTCGGGATTGGCCGGAGTGGCGCGTGCCATCACGGGCCACAGGGCCGCACTCGCCGCCGATGCAACAAATCCACGACGTGAAAAGGCGGCATTCGCTTTCATGCGTCCGCACCTTGTGGTCTGCCGTAGTGCTTAGGAAACTCCGCAATCAGAAGCGCACCCATCTGCTCCATGCAGTATTCGCGCGTAAATGTCTCCGGATAGAGCAGAGCGTTCAACCAAAGCCCGTCGCCAAGGCTTTCAATCATATCAGTCATGCCCACTGCGTCAAAATCCTGCCCCTCAGGCGCAACGCTTTCACAAAGTGCGGCAAGCACATCACCACGTTCATCATCAAATGACTCAACGATCTGGCGGTAGAAAGCGCGGTATCGGGCATCGCCAAAAAACGCGAACCAGACAGCGACTTTCTTAGGGTTGAAAATATGCGGGTCAAAGCTGGACATCGCCACTGCCCAAAGCTTTTGGGCGGATGTCATCGTTTCATCGGAGTGTTTGTCAGCCCAAGTGCTGCGCACTTCTTGTGAAAGATGGGTCAAGGTAGCCTTGAGCAGGTTGTCCTTGCTTTCGAAATGCAAGCTGACGATCCCCATTGAAAGACCGGCTCGGCCCGTCACAGCGGCCATTGTCGTACCGGTTATCCCCCGTTCTGCAATGCAATCAATGGTCGCTTCGATCAATTGCGAGCGGCGCACCTCTTTTGGAGCGGTACGGCGTTTCACTTTGTTCTTGGACCTTGGCTTCGTTTCGGCGCGGATATTCATTTCTTCTTACCTTTCAAGCACTATCAGCGCGTCGTCAGACCACGTCAGCCAGACGGGGCGGCCAATCGTTGCTTCTTGGGGTTTATGCATTCGGATGTTCTGGGTCGAAATCGCGATCGGCGTATCGCAACCAGGCACACGCACTTGGTAGTGGCTGCGCTCACCCAGATAGGTTGTTAGTGCGATTTCTCCGGCAATGGCTTTCGAGCCGTTCACGGGTGCTGTATCGTGCAAAACCAGTTTCTCGGGCCGGATCGCCACGCTGACCTTGTCGCCTTCTGTCAGGGTCGTTCCTGCGGAAGGAAAATCCAGCCTGCCGATACCCTGCACATCCAGATGGGCGTGCCCGTTGACGCAGCCTGTAACCTTTGCGTCAAGGAAATTCATATTCCCTATGAAGCTGGCCACATCACGCGTCTTTGGCACTTCATAAAGGGCGCTGGGGCTGTCCACCTGCAAGACCGCGCCGCCCGACATCACTGCGATCCGGTCAGAAAGTGTCAGCGCCTCTTCCTGATCGTGGGTCACGAAGACGAAGGTGATCCCGATCGCACGTTGCAAACGGCGCAGCTCCATCTGCATCTGTTCGCGCAACTGCTTGTCTAATGCGCCCAAGGGTTCATCCAACAGCAGGACCTTGGGCTTCAATATCAGGGCCCGTGCAAGAGCTATTCGCTGCCGCTGGCCACCGGACAATTCATGACCACGACGCTTCCCGTAGCCCGATAGCTGCACAAGATCGAGCATTTCATCAACCATCTGGTCCTGCTTGGCACGCGGCAGTTTCAGTTTGCGCAGTCCGTAGCCAATGTTTTGGGCGACATTCAGATGGGGGAAAATGGCATAGTTCTGGAACACCATGTTTACTGGACGGCGATAAGGCGGCACATCCGACATGGGCTGCCCATCAATGAAGATTTCGCCCGACGAAACGCTTTCGAACCCAGCCAGCATCCGCAACAGCGTCGTCTTGCCACATCCGGACGCCCCGAGCAGGGAAAAGAATTCACCATGGGCGATGTCCATCGAAACACTATCAATAGCGCGGAACGTACCATAGGACTTGCCCACATTGCGGATCGAAATGAACGCGTCATTGGTCGTCATTGGGTCAGCTTCCTGCATTTGTGGCCGAAACCTGTTCGCGGACCACACCCAAGCGCCCGATCCACAACGCGACGAAAACCAACACGAACGACAGCGCTAGAATGATCGTCGACAGTGCAAGTATTGCGGGAAATTCTCTGGGAAACCGCAGTTGGGTCCAGATGTAGATCGGAAGGGTCGTGTCAGTGCCCGACAGAAAGAAGGTCATGATGAATTCATCAAAGGATATTGTGAAGGTCAGCAGAAGGCTTGCCACAATTCCCGGGGCGACCATGGGAAAGGTCACGCGCCAGAAGGTCCACCAGCCGTTTTCGCCAAGATCGGCAGAGGCCTCTTCCATAGAGCGGTCAAATCCTTCGAACCGCGGCAAGAGCGTGGCGATCGCGAAAGGCAGGCAGATGATCAGATGTCCGAACGCGACGGTATAAAGCGAGAGCGGAATGCCTAGACGGCTGACCAGAACCAGCAAGGCCACGCCAAAGATCACGCCCGGTACAATCAACGGCAGCATGGCGAAGGTCACGATCGCACTTTGGCCCGGCATCCGGTAACGGGTAATCGCGCGTGCCGCTACAACGCCAAGGCCGGTCGAAATCACTGAAACCCATAGGCCAACTGTAAGGCTGTTCTGCAACGCGGCCCAAACACTCTCGCGGGTCCAAAGGTCGACATACCATTGAATGGTCAACCCCTGCATCGGAAAGCGCACATAGATGGAGTCGTTAAAACTGAACAAAGGGATGAACAGCACCGGCAGGTAGAGCACGATCAAGAAGACGATCGCATAAACCTGCAACGCACGGTTGGGCTGTTTGATGTATGTGCCCTCTTTCATGCCAGATGGTCCTTTGCTTTGCGCGTGATAAACAAGAAGACCAGCGCCAGTGCAGCGATCCAAGCCATTAGCACGATGGACAGTGCGGCCCCCATCGGCCAGTTGTTAACGGGGCCGAATTGCAGCTGGATCAGGTTGCCGATCATCACCCCGTCTGGCCCACCCAACAGCGCGGGCGTAATGTAGTCACCCGTGGTGGGAATGAAGATCAGGAAACTGGCCGCAATCACACCCGGCATGGACAGCGGAAGCGTAATGCGCATGAACCGTGTAAAGGGGCCATCGCCAAGATCGGTCGCGGCCTCGAGCAAGGATTTGTCTATTTTTTCGAGCGAGACATAAAGCGGCAGGATCGCAAAGGCAGCCCAAGCATGGGCCAGCGTGATGACGACAGCAGTCTGGCTGTAAAGCAAGAACTCAAGCGGGGCTTCGATCCAACCCGCAGAGAGAAATGCAGAGTTGATCACGCCTTCGTACCCCAGGATCACGCGCCATGCAAAAACGCGCAGCAGATAGCTGGTCCAGAACGGCAGGGTCATCAGAACGATCCAGAGCATCTTGTTGCGATGCACATGGAAAGCAACGTAATAGGCCATCGGATAGCATAAGAGCACCGTAATGAAGGTGGCCAACCCAGAAATCATGAATGACCGCGTCAAAAGCGTGCCGAAAATCGGCTCTGTTGCCGCGCGCTGGTAGTTGGCGATGGTCGGCGTCATATCAAATCCGAAGCCGTCGCGGGTCCACAAACTCATGGCAATCAGGATGATCAGAGGCACCGCGATCCCGATCAGGAGGACGATCAGCGCGGGCGACATCAAGGCATAGCCACGCGCCGCCTCGCTACGCTGGAACCACGCCGCCAATTTGCCGCGTCCGAAAGACCTAGCGTCAGGGACACTTACCATGCAGCGCCCCTGTCACGATATTCGTCCGGGCTCGCGGCCATCTGATCAGAACCCTGCCTTGATCAGCTCATAGGTCTCATTCATCCGGCTTTCCCATTCCTGTTCCTGTGGAATCGAGAAATGGCCAGCGTCCAAGATGTCGCGCGGGTTCGCACTAAGCCCTAACGCCTGCAGTTCTTCATCGGTAAAGCCTTCAAAGGACTTTGCATTGGAATGGCCGTAACCATAGGCGCCGATCATATATTCGCCCGCCTCGACGCTCAGCATGCTGTCGATGATCTCATAGGCGCGATCGAGGTTGGGCGCCTCTGTGTGTATCATCAGGCCGCAAACCCAAGTTAGCGCTCCTTCTTTGGGTTGCGCAAAACGCACGGGGATGCCTTCATACTGCAACTCGACGGCGGTGCTATTCCACGTCATTGCAGCTACCATCTCGCCAGAGGAGAGGGCCTGCCCCAATGTTGTTGTATCATCGGTGTAAACGCGGACCAACGGGCGCTGCTGGCGCAGCGCGGCAGATGTCTTTTCAAAGGCCATTTCGCTGGCGATCTGGTCAAATGGCACCCCAGCCTTGATCGCGGCACACCACCAGGCATCACCGCCAGAGGCCAGCATGCCGATCCGTCCGGCATAACGTTCATCCCACAGAATATCCCAGCTTTCTTCACCTTCGATCTCGACCAGATCGGTGCGATAGGTCACGGATGTACCGCCCCAATCGAATGGCACCATCCAAGGCCTGCCATCTTCTGCCTGATTGCCCTCAAGCGCGACCAGTTCCGGCATCACATCACCCCAATTTGACAGACGCGTGGTATCGATCGGTTGGAAAAGACCCGTCTGCGACCAACGGACCATATCTGTGTGGCAGGGATGGGCCACATCGACAATGAAACCGCTGCGCATCCGGGTTAACGCGTCTTCAGCCCCGCCAAAGACAGCGAAGTTGGGCAAAGCGCCATTGGCGGCTTCGTAGTTTGTGTGAAATTCGGGAACGTCATAACCGCCCCATGTAAACAGCGTGCCCTGCCCGCTCTGGGCGGCCGCGCGGCTGGCAACAAACGGAGTTGTCATCATGCCGATGCCAAAACCAAGCAGGGATTTCTGGAATGCGCGGCGCGACAACTTGCCTGTCTTAACCGCATTTAGTTGATCAATCACGTCCATGTAGAAGTCTCCAATCGCGAAGTTTTTTCTTCTTGGGGATCACTCAATGCATCCGAGTGATGCAGCTAAATGAATGATCATTCACTCACTAAGTTTGATTAACGAAATACTCACGTCAAGCACTGATTAGGAAATCTCGAAAACATCAGTTAAATATGACAATTATGATGATAATTTGAGCACGCTGAAGAAAAATAGCTAACGGACACCACCATATTCTGAGAGCTTTCGAGGCAATTTTGCGAATCTTCACTCCATAGATCCCATTCAATCCAGTACAATCGCCCTCCTCAAAAGGCCTGATAGCCACGGCTGCGGGCGGAACACCAAACACGCGCAAGACGATAATACCTCCGCAAAATATATGCTCTTGAATGCTTTTTTGCCGAAAGCTTCTGTTCGACACGTCTCGAGCGACCTTCTTGAAGCCCAAGACTTCACCCAACTAGATGATTTTTGAATGAATAGACATTCATTCATTGATTTTCATCCTGACCTGCGCCATGGATGTGGTGAACCTGACAGTGCCATGACGACAAAACCTATAGAAAACATGATTTCAGGCAAATCCGCCGTGAAAGGACCCGATGACCGCAATTCCTCGTGTTATCCGTATGACCGAAAATGGCCCGTCAGGACTGACTCCGATGGACCTTGATCTCGCAGATTTCCAATCTCCACTGCCCCAGCAGGCTGTCCATGTATATTACAGCGACACCGCGCGCGGCCTGCATGTTGGCGTCTGGGAAACCTCGACGATGCAAGAAGCCTTTGGCCCCTATCCGGGCGACGAGTTCATCATCGTGCTCGAAGGCCAGTTTTCGATACGCGACGCTGACGATAACGGCGTGCCCGCCACAAAGGGACAACTGGTCGCCTTTCGAAACGGCATCCCTGTCAGTTGGAAACAAGACGGATACCTCAAGAAATTCTACATCACCCTGCTTGATCCGGACGCCGAGACGCCGCGGATCGATTCAGCAGACGGTGGCGTAATTGTCATTGACCCCACTGACGAACTGACCGACGCCGATATCCTGCAAGATGCGGAGGGGGCCGTCGAAAGGGAACGTGAATATTTCAATAATGATGCGGAAACCATGACCGTGGGTCTTTGGGACAGCGAGGCTTTCAAAGGTGCGATGTCACCATTTCCATCCCACGAGTTCGTGTACATGGTCGCAGGCGAAGTCACGATCATGGAACCCGGGGGGATCAGTCAGACGTTTACCGCTGGTGATGCATTCTTCGTGCCGAAAGGCACTGAATGCAGCTGGCATGTCCCCAAATACATTCGCAAATTTTTTGCCGCTGTCGATCACGAAGACTAAATTCAGACGCCCTTTTTTGCCGGAGTTCTCCCATGTCCACATCCACGAAGTTTGCAGCATTGCCGACAAATCCCGACGTTATCGTGATTGGCGCAGGGTCAGCTGGAATGGGTGCGGCAAGGCGCCTGATCAAGGGGGGCAAATCCGTTATCGTGATTGAAGCAGCCAACCGTATCGGTGGACGGGCTTGGACGCAAAGCGACAGCTTCGGTGTACCGGTAGATATGGGCGCGTCGTGGGTATCGAGTGCGAACAAGAACCCTTTCACCAAGATCGCCCGCAAAGCAGGATTTCATCTGGTCGAACACACCCATGCGGAAACCGACCTCTTTCGCCTTGATGGATCGCGCGCAGACGCGCGGGACCATAAGGAGTATCAAGAGAACTTTCGCGCCATGCAGAAAAGCATGAACAAGGCAGGCAAGAAAGGGCACGACGTGCCCGCATCTGAAGTGACACCAAACGATCTGCCTTGGATGGGCGCGATCCAGTCGTGGCTTGGTCCAATGGACTATGGCGTAGATTTCGACCAGATCTCGACCCTTGACGACTGGCACGGGGAAAGCGACCAGCCAAGCTACTTCGTGCGCGAAGGACTAGGGGCGGTGGTTGCCACCCGTGCCGAAGGCTTGCCCATCAAGCTAAACACGACCGTCACCCATATCGACTGGAGCGGCGACGGCGTCAGAATTGAAACGAACAACGGCACGCTCAGCGCCAAAGCCTGCGTCATCACCGTTTCGACGGGAGTCCTTGCTGCTGGCAATATTCGATTTACGCCTGAACTGCCCGCTGCCAAGATGGAAGCCGTGCATAACTTGCCGATGGGCCTGCTGGTCAAGGTGCCGATGATGTTCGATGGCGCCCGGCTTGGACTTGGGGAAAACAACTGGGTCACTTATCAGGTCCCTAATGAAATCCCTGCAAAAGCTTGCTATTTCATCGCATGGCCTTGCGGCCATGACTATCTGTTTGGGAATATTGGCGGCAGACTGGGCTGGGACCTCTCACGCGAAAAATCTGATGTGACCGTCGATTTCGCGATGGAAGAACTGGTGAAACTGGTCGGTTCCGACGCACGCAAGCACTTGATCAAGGGGTTCCGAACAGATTGGGCGAATGACCAGAACACGCTGGGGGCCTATGCCGCCGTGAAGCCTGGCCACCATGGCGTGCGAAAGACATTAGAGGCCCCTCTAGCGGACCGCCTGTTCTTCGCCGGCGAAGCAATGGGCGGCGCCTACCCCGCACTCGTGAGCGGAGCATACCTGAGTGGCAAACGCACCGCGCGGAAAGTCTGCAAAGTGATTTGATCGAGGCAACAAAGAACTGTCCTACCTTTCGGACGCGGCACAGGCCTCCATTTGAACTCAATGATGGCAACAAAATGTAGAGAACTAAACCAACGCTCACACAGGGGCGCAATCCAAAAGTCAGGTCCTCGCCGGTGCTACGACGCAACATCCGCTGCAGTACGCCACCCCCACGGACGCCAACGCCCAATCCACCGCGCCCGAACGCGATTTCACATTGCACTCGACGCCATCTAACTCATTGACTCAAAATATAAGCCCGTCCACTCGATCAATGGTTCGACCATTACATGCCAGCACCGTAGATCTACGCAATTGGTTGCGGGGTGATTTACACCTATCCGGCTAAGCCTTTGATTTTTCAAAGACTGGATTGGCAGAGGTTGTTTACGCCCTTGCAAGTCACTGAAATAATTAGTCTTTTATAATTTTTTTGGTTGCGGGAGTAGGATTTGAACCTACGACCTTCAGGTTATGAGCCTGA
>NZ_JANQTS010000050.1 GCF_030731595.1 Yoonia sp. | reverse complement strand
GCGAGAGCGGCATCGGATAGTTCCCGCCTTCAACGTTTCTCCAAGTCTAGAGAAGAGTTGCATGGTCAACTTGCTTCAGGCTGCAGAGATACCTTCACAGTCTACGGATACGGTGAAATACCGCAAAAAGAGCGAGGGATTTTCAACCGGGCACGGCGCAAGACATTGGATGTGCAGCCAATAGATCAATGTTCACAGGACTAAGGCTTCCGCGGATGGCCCATGTGATCTTTTCTATCGTCTTCACCCCTAGACCTCTGGGCTTTGGTCTTGCAAAGAACTGCGTCGCTCTTTTGGGATGTCCCGCGCATCCTTGAGGATAAGGTGTAACCCATCTGTTCAGCATCGACACTCCGACACCCAAATTATCAGCCATTTATTTGCGGGTCAGCCTACGGGTCATCCCGTTCCACCCAATCGCACAGATCGGCGGCGCAGAGCCTCTAGGGTGAAAAGCATTGCCGCAGAAAGCACGACCAGAAGCGTTGCTACGGCCAAGATCGTTGGATTGATCTGTTCGCGCAGTCCAGAAAACATCTGACGCGGGATTGTCCGCTGTTCCGGTCCGGCAAGGAACAGCACCAAGACGACTTCGTCAAAGGACGTCACGAATGCGAAGAGCCCGCCGGAAATCACGCCGGGGCGGATCAACGGGATCACCACGTCCCAAAACACTTTTATCGGCGAGGCTCCAAGGCTCAGGCCCGCGACATAGAGCGAACGGTCAAAACCACTCAGGGTCGCGGTGACCGTAATGATGACGAATGGCACGCCAAGGGCGGCGTGAGCGATGATCAGACCGGTGAAGGTGCCGACCAGATTGAACTGCGTGTAGAAAAAGAACATCCCCGCCGCGATAATGATCAACGGGATGATCATTGGCGACAGCAATAGCGCTGTGATCACCCGTTTATAGGGCATCCAGGGGGACGCCAATCCAACAGCGGCCATTGTGCCAAGGATCGTCGCAATCAATGCCGCGGCGATACCCACAACAAAACTGTTGCGGATCGCAATGAGCCATTTCTGATCGTCGACAATCGCTTGATACCAGCGCATCGAATAGGCCTCGGGATCAAGTGACAGCATACCTTCGGTAAAGGTAAAGAATGGCTCTGCGTTGAACGACAAGGGCATGATGACGATGATTGGCAGCATCAAAAAGATCAGCACCACGAATGCGGTGACCCGCAGACCATAGTGACCTGCAATATGCCAGAACGAATAATACTCTGGAAAGCGCTTCATGATCTATCCCAGCTTCAAGTTGTCGGTGCCGACGAAGCGGTCGAACAACCAGTAAAGAACCAAAATCAGCAACAGAAGAAGGGACCCCAAAGCCGCTGCGAGTTCCCAGTTGTTGGACACTTGCATGTGGAAAGCGATGATGTTCGAGATCATTTGCCCATCCGTGCCGCCGACCAAGGCTGGCGTGATGTAATAGCCGATCGAGATGATAAACACCAAGAGCGCTCCCGCAGAAAGGCCCGGCAAACTCATGGGCAGATAGATCTTGGACCATGCCCCGAGTGGCGAGCTTCCCATGGAAATCGCGGCGCGCATAAAGCTGCTGTCGATCCCACGCATCACGGCGTAAAGGGGCAAGACCATGAATGGCAGCAGGATATGCGTCATCGCGAGGATCGTCGAAAATTCGTTGTACAAAAGCTCGAGCGGTTCATCGATGATACCTAGCCATTGCAGGGTTGAATTCACCACGCCACCCGTTTGTAGCAAGGCAATCCAGGCGGTTGTGCGCACCAAAAGCGACGTCCAAAAGGGCAGCAGGACAAACACCATCAGAAAATTTGCCAGACCGCTTGACGCATGTGCCATGAAAAAGGCGAGCGGATAGCCCAAGATGATCGTCAATCCGGTGATGATAAGCGCCATCTTCAGGGTTTTGGTGTAAAGCTGCACGTAAATCTGCGTGTCACGCTGGACGATATTGCCGTCTCTATCGCGTTCAAGGTCAACGGATGTCAGGTAGTAGCTGGCTGAATAGATCGCCCCCGCATCCCGTATGGCCCGCCAAGTTGCAGCTTCGCCCCAACGATCGTCAGCCTCAAGCAGCAAAGCAGCCCCGTTCGTTGCGATGTCGGTATCTTCAACGCGGCGCAGGTCACGCGCCGTAGATTTTGTGACGCTCGACATCCCCGGCAAAGCGCGGTTGATTTCATCGGCAAGCTGACCGGACGTGCGGTCATTCGCCATGCGCTTCATGTCGGTGGCAAATTGAATCAAAACCGCATCATCCGGCACACCTTCGCCAGACCAATCCTCAAGAGCTGTCAAAGTCTCCGGCACGAGGTTTGCAACTGTCGGGTTGTAGATACTGCGGTACAGCATCGTCGTGATCGGTGCGACGAAGGCAAAGATCAGAAAGACCAGCAAAGGCACCACAAAAAGAAACGCTTTCAGGCGCTGCCTGCGCACTTCACGCGCGGCATTGCGCGCGTCCTCAGGGGCAAGAGTTTGGGAGATGTTGGTCATGTGATGCTATTTTCAAGTATTCCCCGCGCCGGATACCGGCGCGGGGAAGGCTGCTTATTGCAGCAGCCATTCGTTGAACTTTTCACCAAGGCTCTCGCCAAAGTCAGCCCAGAAGATACCATCGGCTTTCAGGCCTTGCTCAAGGTGCGCTGTTGGCAGATCTTGCTTGATGCTCTCAGGCAGAAGCGCCTGTGCAGAAAGACGCGTTGGACCATAAGCCACATCTTGCATGCCCGATAGCGGCACAGTGCGCGTTGCAAACTTAATAAAGTCCATGGCCAGATCCAAGTTCTCTGTACCCTTCATGATCGCCCAGACGTCAAGGTCGTAGACATGGCTGTCCCAAACAATCTCAAACGGGGCGCCATCATCTTGGATCGCGGCAAAGATACGGCCGTTGGCAGATTGCACCATAGCGGCGCCACCGTCATTCAGCAGAACGGGGGCTTGCGACCAGCTATCGTACCAAACGATGTTTTCCTTGATGGTGTCGAGCTTGGCAAATGCGCGCGCCTGCCCTTCTTCGGTCGCCAGTGTTTCATAGACGTCCTCTGGCGCCACGCCGTCGGCGATCAGCGCCCATTCCATATTGACCTGTGGACGCTTGCGCAAACCACGGTTGCCTGGAAAGGCTTCGACGTCAAAGAACTCTGCGATCGTCTGCGGACCAGGTCCGTTGGTCGTGTTTGTCGCAAAGACAATGGACCAAACAATATTGCCGACGCCACATTCATTGGCCAAAGCATCGGGGATGAAATCATCCGCAGCCGCAACCCCATCGTCGCCGGCAGGCAGCACGCTTTGGTCGATCACTTCAAGATAGCCTTCCGCGCAGGCACGCTCGAGGTCGATCACTTCGACGTCGACCACGTCCCACAGGATATTGCCAGCTTCGACTTGTGCCTTCATCTCGGCGATGCCACCGCCGTAGTCTTCGAACAGGACATTCACGCCGGTTTCAGCCATGAAAGGCGCGATCATATGTTCCATTTGTGCAGCGCCATAAGCCCCGCCAAATGATGTGACCGTCAGGTCTTGCGCCACAAGCGGGCTGGCAGTCAGCGCCGCGGTCGTGGCCAGTAACGTCAGATGTTTTCTCATCGGTTTCTCCTTGTCATATCCGGGTGATTTGCAGAGCCCCGGTTTGCCCTGAGGTCGCCTTTCACGCTGGAAAGGCGGTGCAATCTTTCGCCAGCGAAAGAAGCTGGGCTTGCGCACCTTCGTCAAATTCAGGTGCGGCTAAATCGTTCAGAACCTTGACGATAATATCCGTACCGTCGGGCAGTTCGAAATAGTAGCGAATGAAATCACCAACGTAGATGCGCGTGTTGAACTTCACCGTCAGGGCGTTGTCATACGCATGGTCTGTGGGATGAATAAACAGTTTCTCCGGACGGATCGAAACGCGGCATGCCGCACCATCCCTGAGCCCCTCTGCCGGACGCGCAGCAATTGTACCCGCGTCCGTTTTCACCTTTGCGAAGCCATCAGCCGTTCGTGTAACTTCACCCGCTATAAAGTTGTTTTCACCGATAAAATCAGCGACAAAAGCATTCACGGGCCGCTCATAAAGCTCGGACGGAGGCGCACATTGCTGCACAACGCCATCGTTGAACACAGCAATGCGGTCAGACATCGACAGGGCCTCGGTCTGGTCGTGGGTGACGTAGATGACAGTGAATCCGATCTGCTTGTGCAGACGCGTGATTTCAAATTGCATCTGTTCGCGCAGGTTCTTGTCCAGCGCACCAAGGGGTTCATCCATCAAGATCAGCGAGGGTTGGAAAATCATCGCACGCGCCAAGGCAACACGTTGCTTTTGACCGCCCGACAGTTGTCCGGGGCGACGATTGCCAAAATCTGACAACTCGACCAGTGCAAGATACTGCGCGACGCGCTCTTTTATTTCGGCCTTCGGCATCTTGCGCACACTCAAAGGGTAGGCGAGATTTTCAGCCACCGTCATATGCGGGAACAAGGCGTAGTTCTGGAAGACCATGCCGATGTTGCGCTTGTTCGGAGCGGTTTTGTTTATCGATTGACCACTGATAGCGATATCGCCTGAGGTGACACTTTCAAATCCGGCAAGCATCATCAGAACTGTCGTTTTACCAGAGCCTGACGGACCGAGAAGGGTAATGAACTCACCCTGCTTCACGTCCATATCAAAGCCCTTTACGACCAGATTCTTTTGGTCATAGCTTTTCTTCACATTGTCGAAACGAAGAAATGTATCTGTTTCAAGGTCCTTCATATCAGCGCGAGCACTCCCCAGTGGCTTCGAACACCTAAACAGTTGATTGATGACTTTACAACACCAGTCGCTCTCGAGCAGTCACAAGAAGGATTTTTGCCGCCCCGTTCCACTGGTCAAGGACTGATGCGGTCCTTGGTTCCTGTCCCACCTCAGGTAAAGGGCGCGTTCACGGGCGCGAAACTCTCCAGTGGGGTCGCTTCGATCTTGCGCAGCAGGCCGATCATATCCGTGACCATTTTATCCGCTGTAGCCGCCCCTTTGTCCGGCGTCGCAAGATGCGCCTCGCCCACCACCCCATGCGGGTTCACATCAGAGGCGATCCAGCCATAGGCCACCGGACCCACCGGCGGGATCAGCGTCGTTTCAGCGGACGACCGGAAATCCTGTGCCGCCGCCATATCCACTGTCTCTGGCCGAAAATGCAGCACGAGCGATGTTTCCACATCCCCGCCGTGAATGCCGAAACCGCGTTCCTGATCCCCGTAAAGGCCCTCTGGCAACCCGTAAGCGCCCCAACCGGTGCGCACCACATACATGCCCGCCCTGACCCGCAGCTCGCGCGCGACAATCGAGATCAGATCGGTATTGCCGCCGTGGCTGTTCACGATCAGCATCTTGCGGATGCCAGCGCGCGCCACCGACAACCCGATCTCGACCCAAGCCTTCAGTGCGGTCTCGGCCGTCAATGTCAGCGTGCCAGCAGCCCAGAGATGTTCGTTGGATTTGCCCACGGTCTGCACCGGTATCAACCGCAAATGCAGATCGTCGGGGCATTGGGATTTGAGCGCGTCCAGCAGACCTTCGTTGATGATCGTATCAGTGCCCACAGGCAGATGCGGCCCGTGTTGTTCAATCGCGGCTGTGGGAAGCACGGCGATGGTGCGCATGGGGTCGATGTCCAGAAACTCGGGGGCGCGGAAGTCTTTCCAGTCGCGGGCTGTCATGATGTGACCTCTGTGTGTTGGGGGGCGGGGCTGGATTTGGTGCCGATCAATTGATCCATTTTGCGCGCGACGCGCGCCAGATGCTTGGCGCGGCTGGCCGCGGTCGAACTGTCCATCAGGAAATGAGCAGCAAACACCTTTTTGGCGCGCGGACGCAGCAGCAGACCCACACCGCGCAGTAGCGTGCGCTTGCCGGGTGCGCCGACAAAGAAGGTCAGCCACCAGCTTGCACCGCAGGTCGTGAAAACGCCCAGTTTGTCGATGTGCAGCAGCCCGGGGCGAATAGTCTCGTTCTGCGCATCAGGCATCATAAAGGCCACATCGGGCAGCATCACTCTGTCCAGCCAGCCCTTGAGCATCGCAGGCAGGCCATACCACCAAGTGGGATAGACAAAGATCAGCGTGTCGCACCATTTGAGGTCGTCGCAATGCTCGGCAACCGGTGCGCGATTTGTCGGCGCGTCCTCGTAGCCGGTCCATTCGTCGGGTGTCAGCACCGGCTGGAAACCCATGGCGTAAAGGTCAATCAGCCGCGTTTCCGCACCCGCCTGCCCCAGTTTTTCCAGCACAAGATCACGGATCGCCGCATTGAAGCTGCCTTCTTTGGGATGGCAATAGACGACGAGCGCACGCATCAGAACACCGCCATTTCCGCGCTCACTTTTTTCAGGAACGTGCCGCGTTGATCGGCTGTCGCGTTGTTCATGTCATGCAAGGCCAGATAGCGGACCTTGCCGGGCTTGGTCACACCCCAGACCGCCCGTTTGATCAGTTTGCGCGGCGGATCACCCGCCAGAAAGGCCCGCATGGGCGTGGCCCCATAGGTCGTTACCGCCGCCAGTTTGCGGATATTGGTCAGGCACCCCTGGACACCACCGTTTTCAAGCTTGAACGATACGCCGGGAATGAACACGCGGTCGAAATAGCCTTTCAGGATTGCCGGATAGCCGAAGTTCCACACCGGAAAAACCAGCACCATCGCGTCAGCGGCGCGCAGCCTGTCCACATAGCCCTGCACGGGGGCGGTGTTGATCTCGGTATTGTGGTAATTGCGTCGTTCCTCTGCGGTCAGCACGGGGCTAAAGCCTTCTGCGTTCAGGTCGCAATCATCCACCTCCCACCCTGCTTTCGTCAGGGCCTGAACCGTCGTTTCATGCAGAGCGGCGCTGAAGCTTTCGGCGCAGGGATGGGCATAGACGACCAGAACGCGTGGCATTATTCGGCGGCCTTTGTCAGTCCGGGCCAGGCATACATGCCGTCATAGCTCCAATCAGGATCATCCCATGCGATCATCTTGCCGGGGTTGAGCAATCCCTTGGGGTCGGCCTCGCGCTTGAATGCCAACTGCCGTTCGTCGGTGGACTGCCGCCCGCCTTCCTCTAGCGTATAGCGGTGCGGGTTGAAGATCATCGCGCCGTTGTCTTCGTGCAGGGCGACAATCTCGTCCAGCCGCGCTTCGGTCGTGTATTTGACAAGGCTCAGCCCGCCCATCGCCACACGCCCCTGCTGGCGGGTGACTTCGACGTGTTGCAAGACCTCGGGCGAGAAGATGCCGCGTATCTTTTCAACCAAGGCAATGGGGTCATCGGCACCATAGCCCACCTGCAAATAGGTGATCGTGGGGTCCACCTTGAGCGCACGCAAAGTCGTGTGGTTCCAGCCGTATTCAAAGGCATGGCCCGGATGGCGCGCCCAATCGTGATCGTCAGACCGATAGATCACCTTTGCATTCGGGAAACCCTTGGTAAAGGTCTCGAACCCGGGCATGGCGTGCGGGGCCACCATCAGAGCGACCATCGCGTCATCCGCATCGACGTAGGGGGCGACGCGCTGGAAATAGTCCTTTGAAATCGGGGCCTCGAAGACGGTGGCAAGCTTGATCAGCAGCCCGTCACAAGCGGCCAGATCGTAACTGTAGTGCAGCGCCTCCTTGAAATCCTTGAAAGTCACGAAAAGGTCGATCCACTCGTAGGCCGGAGCCAGCGGTATCTCGATTTCTGTGATGATGCCGTTGGTGCCATAGGCATGGCTGACGCGGTGCAGATCATCGCCTGTGATCTCGATCACGCGGGGGGTTTGCTCCATCGTCACCACGCGTAGCCGGATGATATTGCCCACGTCACGCAGACTGCCCCAGCGCACGGACCCCACCCCTCCAGAGCCGCCGGCAATGAAGCCGCCAATGGTTGCAGTGGCCCAAGTGGATGAAAACATGCGGATTTCCTGACCGGAGTCTGCCTTGCAGGCCGCGTCGATATCCTTGAGCAGGCAGCCCGGTTCAACAATGACCCGTCCGGGGTGGATTTCCTTGACCGCCGCCATCTTGTGCAGATGCAGGATGCAGCCCCCCGCCAGTGGCATCGCCTGACCGTAATTGCCAGTGCCTGCCCCGCGTGTGGTCACGGGCACGCCAAGGTCATAGCAAGTCTTGAGCACCTCGATCACCTCGGCCTCTGATTTGGGCGAGACCACGAAATCCGCCACAACCCCGTCAAGCCGGTCTTTCAGCACCGGCGAGTACCAGAAAAAATCGCGGCTCTTCGATTTGACCGCAGCAGGGTTTGTCTCAACGTCCAGATGCGAGAGCGCCTCTATGGCGGCGGCGATATGTGGGGCGGTCATGCGGTCCTCATCAATGGGTCAAGTTCGGCGTACTCGGGCAGTGTGGTATCAATCGCCTCGCCTGCACGCAGGACGATGCGGTCAAACTGCGGGCGGGCAAAAAGCTCGGTCCAGTTGCGGGCCTTGCAGATCACAAGATCGGCAGAGGCGCCCGGCCTCAGGCTGGGCGCGTCGAACCCGCAGGCCTTGGCGGGATTTGTGACAAAGGCATGGGTCCAATCGGGATCAGCGTGATCCAGATGCCCGATGCGGGTGGCCTCGCGCATCACCTCGATCATGTCCATGTCGCCATAGGCATAAAAGGGATCGCGGGTATTGTCCGACGAAAAGCTGACATTGATCCCGCGCGCCTTCATTTCATGCACCAGGGTGATCCCGCGATTGCGGGGTGTGCGGCTGGCGTGCCGGTCTTGCAGATAAAGGTTGCACATCGGCAGGCTGACCACGTGCAGGCCCGCGCGGGCGACGAGATCAAGAGTATGCAGCGCCTCGGCCTCTGGCATGGTGGACAGAGAACACAGGTGGCCCACGACGACGGGCTCTGTGAAGCCGATATCAAGGACCTTCTGCGCAAGATCACGCAGGGTATTGACGGTCGGGTCCATCGTTTCATCGACGTGGAAATCCACCGCCAGTCCGCGATCCAGAGCTGCCGCAAAAAAACCGTCGATCTGGGCGGCTAGGTTCGCTGTCGGATAGGTGACCATCCCAAGCACGCCACCTGCGGCGGCCACACGATCTGCGGTGGCGCGGAAATTGGCAGGGTCATCGACATAGTCACATGACATCAGGCAGGCCGCTTGCAGGGCAATCCTGTCAGCCCAGACTGCGCGCATTTCCTCGAAAACGGGCCAGCTGATGCTGTCCTGCGGGGCGTGGCTGTCCAGATGCGTGCGGATCGCCCGCGTGCCATGGGCATAGGCGCTGCGCAAGGAAAACGACATCCGCGCGCGCAGATCATCGGCGCTCCAATTGGCAGGGGCATCGGCGCGGACGGCATTGATCGCCCCGTCAAAGGTCCCGTCCCGATTGGGGTTGCGGGGCGAGATATGGCCTTTGTCCAGATGCGTGTGCATATCGACAAAGGCAGGAAAAACCATCGCCCCGCCCATATCGACGACCTGCGCATCGGAGCGTGCATCGGTGATCTTGCCATCCGCAATGGTCAGGCTGATCTGCGCCAGCGGTTCAGCTACGCCGATCAAACAGCCGGGCACGGTCAACTGGTCCAGCTGCACTGCGCCGGCGTTGGGTAGTGTCATAAAGCCTTGGGTCATTCGCGTTTCACCGCACTTTCATGCCATTTGCGCAAGGCAAGGTGACTGATCAGCGACGTGGTCGCGAAAATCACGACCCCCGTCAGCGCAATCAACAGCAATGCCGCGAACATGCGCGGAATATTCAATCGGTACCCCGCCTCCAGGATACGGAAGGCCAGACCGGACCCGATCCCGCCGGTGCCCGCCACATATTCGGCCACAACCGCACCGATCAGCGCCAGACCGCCCGCAATGCGCAAACCGCCCAGAAAATAGGGCAAAGCGGAAGGCAATTGCAAATAGCGCAACCGCTGCCAGCGGGTTGCCTTGTAGATGGTCATCAGGTCCCGCAAGTTGTGATCCGCAGATTTCAGCCCCAGCGTGGTATTCGCGAGGATCGGAAAAAAGGCCACGATCCAAGCGCAAAGCAGCAATCCCACCAAACGGCTTTCGACATAGATGAAGATCAGCGGCGCAATCGAGACGATGGGCGTGACTTGCAGGATCACCGCAAAAGGCGAGAATGACATCTCGGCAAAGCGGCTTTGCGCAAAGAGTACCGCAAGCCCGACGCCGCCGATGATCGCGACCGCAAGCGCCATGAAGGTGATCTGCAGCGTCACGAGCAAGGACCACCCTAAGGTAACGCGATCCTCGATCAAGGTTTGGACAACAAGCCCCGGACCCGGCAAGATGTAATGCGGGATCTCGTTCCAGACCACGACACGGTCCCACAACCAGATCGTCAACGAGATCACAAAGATCGGCAGCACCCATTTTGCAATCGATTCAATGCGTTGCGCGCGGGCGAACCGCTCTTCTTCGGCGTCGAACATTGGGCCAGCGCCAGATTCGTTCACGGCTTTTCCGGTGGTGTCTTCGACGACGGCCATCAGTGGATCTCCTCGGGTCGGAGGGTGCTTGTCAGCGTATCTGACGTTTCACGGGCGATGCGGGCGTATTCGGGCGATGTGCGCCAATCCAGCCCGCGCGGATAAGGTGCATCAACGACGATCTCTTTCACGATCCGACCGGGACGCGCGGCCATCACAAGAATGCGGTCCGAGAGGAAAACGCTTTCAAAGACCGAATGGGTGACGAAAATAACTGTCGCCCCCATGTTTGCCTTCAACGCCAACAAATCATCGTTCAACTTCTGGCGCGTGATCTCGTCCAGTGCGGCAAAGGGCTCGTCCATCAGGATCAGGCGCGGGTTGGTCACCAGTGCGCGCGCAATGGACACACGCATTTTCATACCCCCCGACAGTTCGCGCGGATAGCTGTTTGCGAACTTCTCAAGACCGACAAGGGCGAGGCTTTCGGCAATCTGGTCCTTGACCGAGGCATAGGACTTACCGCGCAACCGGAACGGCAGGTAGACATTCTGGGCCACGGTCGCCCAAGGCATCAAAGTGGGTTCCTGAAACACAACACCCAGATCATCGCTGCCCTGCCCGCCTTCCCACAGAATACGCCCCAAAGACGGGCGCATCAGGCCGGCGATCAGCCGCAGGGCCGTCGATTTGCCGCAACCCGATGGCCCCAAGAGCGATATGAAATCGCCCTGATTGACCGTCAACGACAGACGGCGCAGCGCGACGATGCCGCCGTTGAACGTCTTGTCCACCTCTTGCAGGCGCAAGACGGGTTCGCGTTGGCCGATGGGCGGAATGGATCGGTCGTGTTTGGTCATGAGGCAGCCTTTGATGGAGGAATCAGGCGGGTGGATCACCCGCCTGAAGGACCGGTATCAACTAGGGGCGCAGATCAAGACCAAGCCCCGCATTGACGAATGCGGTCGTGTAGGATGCGGTGATATCCAGCCCGCCGGAAATCACACCTGCGTCGACCATCTTGCTATAGAAATCCTGCATCCTCGCATCCGTCATCGCACCAATGCCCAGTTCCAGCGTGTCGCCGCTGTCAACGATGCCCTCTTCCTTCATCTTGGAAATGGCAAAGTCGATCTTGTCTTGCGACATGTCGGGATTGTCAGTCAGGATCAGCGCGTCGGCCGCAGCATTGTCGCCATACAGGTAATTGTACCACCCCAGGATAGAGCCTTCGACAAAGCACTTTACAACCTCGGGCTGGGTTTCAACTGTTTCGCGTGTGGCCTGGATCGTCGTCGAATAGGCGCTGAACCCTGCGTCCGCAATCAGCCAAACATCGGGCACCATGCCCGTTTCGCTGGTGATTGCATAGGGTTCGGACGAGAGATAGCCCTGCATTGCGGACTCTTCATTCACCAAGAACGGGGCTGCGTTAAAGGTATAGGGCTGGCGCTGTGCATCATTGAACCCATAGGCCGCTTTCATCCATTCATAATACGTCGCCCCGTCCTGCACGATCATGGTGAGGTCCTTAAGCCCCTCAAAGCTGCTCACTTTGCCCGGATGCGAAATGATGACCTGCGGGTCCTTCTGGAAAGAAGCCATCACGTTGACGATCGGCAGACCCTGCTCGATCCCAAAGAAGGCATCCAGAGTGCCGCCCATGTAAAAATCAAGGCGACCTGCCACCATCAGGGCTTGATTGTTCACCTGAGGACCACCCGGAACGATGGTCACATCAAGACCGCAGGCGGCATAGGTGCCATCTGCGACGGATTGATAGAAGCCACCATGCTCTGCCTGCGCGACCCAGTTGGTCCCGAACGTCACAGCGGTGTTTTGCGCGCTGGCTGTGGTGGCAGCAGCGACTGCACCAATCACAGTCAAAATTGTTTTTTTGTTCAGCATTTTTTTCCCCTCAGAAAACTCTTCTCTTAGCGAATGAAAGAAGCGATGCGTTGGGAAGCCCCATGAAGGTGAACCTTTGCAAACCCTGTTCGATTGCACGTTTCATCAGCAATACGCATGGGCGCCGTCCAAATAATGTGCGATTTATCCTTGGGTCTTCGTTAACCTAAAGCTGATGATGCCAACTGCCCCGCAAGAGGCAATCATGCAGCAGGAGAATCCATGAACAAATCGCTTTCGCCTGTCGGTATGCCACCGCCTTTCGCCAAATACGCCCATGGGGTCGCGGTGCCTGCGGGCAGCCGTTTCGTGTTCACCTCGGGGCAGTTGGGCATTGATGCAGCAGGGCAAATCCCTGCGTCGACCTTCGCGCAGGCACAGCTGTGCTTTGCCAATTGCGCCGCTATCCTTGAAGCGGCGGGGATGTCTGCGGCAGATGTTGTTCGGATCAATGCTTTCGTGACGGACCGGACGCACATGGCCGACTACATGGCCGCGCGTGATCTCTTTACCGCGGGATGCACACAGTTGCCTGCATCGACTTTGGTGATCGTTGCGGGCTTTACGCGGCCGGAATTCACGGTCGAAGTAGAAGTGACAGCAGCGAAAGCACCCTAACCGACCAACGCTTTTCGCCAGCCCTTGTCGCCCGGGTCAGTAGTGATGTGCAGCGCTCATTCACGAGCGCAACGCCCGGACAGCGACTGTGAAAAGACAGCGTGACTGCCCTCTCCCAATCAGTGTCCCACAAATTGTAGCCAAGAGACTTTGCGGGCCACAGGGTCAAGGCCGCGCTTCATGCAATCGAAAAACGAAAAAAATGCTTTGACACCATAATGACATCGGTGTCATGACATCGGTGTCATTATGGGCATCGTCGATTCTGAGGCGCGCCCGATGAGGTTTGGGAGGATACTCAGATGGCGACGATCTATGATGTTGCGCGTGCCTCCGGGGTATCGCCCAAAACAGTCAGCCGCGTGATCAACAGGGATGGAGCGGTCAAGAAGACCACCAAAGATGCCGTCGAAAAGGCCATCGCTGAATTGGGTTATGTGCCCTCGACAGCCGCCCGCGCGATGCGCTCTAACAGGTCAGGTTTGGTCGGGCTCATTACCGGGGCCATCTCCTTGTCGCCAAGCCGGACCGACAATTCGGGTTTGCCCGATCTGTTCATCGTGCAAGGCATTCAAAAGGCGATGGAGTCCAGCGGCAAAACGCTGCTGATCGCTGACACAGGCGGGCGCATGGACCGCGTGCCTGAACTGATCCGCACCTTTGAAGAGCACCGTGTGGAAGGCCTCCTTTATGTGGCCGACCATCACAGAGAGGTATCACTGCCGCCCGTGTCGAAGACAACCAAACTGGTGCTGGCAAATTGCTACGACACAAAGGGCACGCCCGCTGTTGTGCCGAACGATTACCAAGGCCAGCTGAATTTGGTAAAAAGCCTGATCGCCAAGGGCCACCGCCGCATCGCCTATCTGACGCTAAGTCCGCGCCTGGTTGCGACACGGCATCGCTCGGCTGGGTATAAGGACGCCTTGGAAGCTGCTGGAATCGCTTTCGATTCTTCGCTTCTGGTCGCGGCCGATATCGACAACCCTGACAGTGATGCCGAGGTTCAACTGCTTTGGGATGCCATTGACCGCGTACTGGCCCTGCCGGAACCGCCCACTGTCATCTGCTTTGGCAATGACCGTATGGCAATGCGTGCCTATGGCATCTTGCGCAGCCGCGGGTTGTCCTTGCCCGAGGATTTGTCGGTTGCGGGCTATGACAATCACAAACTGATCACGCAAACGCTCTACCCCACATTGACCTCTGCCGAGTTGCCTTACGCCGCCATCGGCATTCGCGCGACAGAACTGTTGCTGGGGATGATCAACGGCACCACCGACGAGCCCTCTGCGCCGATTTTGGTCAGCGGCCCCGTCACCCCCGGCAATTCCGTTCGCAACTTGCCGGCACCTATCACCAAACTTTCGTCAATAGGGAGGACGACTCAATGAAACTCGGATTAACCTTTGGTGCAGCGCTTGTTGCATCCGTCAGCTGGGCCAGTCTGGCCGCGGCGCAAACAGAACTGAGCATGTGGTATCACGGAGCGGGCAACGAGGTTGAGGCCAATATTCTCAACGGGATCGTCGCTGATTTCAACGCAAGCCAATCCGATTGGACCGTCGTGGTCGAAAGCTTCCCACAGGAAAGCTATAACGACTCTGTCGTCGCTGCAGCCCTTGCTGGAAACCTGCCTGACATCATCGATGTTGACGGCCCCGTCATGCCAAACTGGGCCTGGTCAGGTTACCTGCAGCCATTGACGATTGATGAAAGCATCATCGAAGGCTTCCTGCCCGGCCCAAAGGGGTATTGGGATGGCCAGCTTTACTCTATCGGTCTGTGGGATGCGGCCGTTGCGCTGGTCACACGTCAATCCACGCTTGACGCACTCGGCCTGCGCACACCCACACTGGATCAGCCTTGGACAGGCGATGAATTCATGGCCGCCCTTGATGCCGCCAAAGCATCCGGCAACTATGAGTATCCCCTTGATCTGGGCATGGCTTGGACCGGCGAATGGTACCCATATGCGTTCAGCCCGTTTCTGCAGTCCTTCGGAGGAGATATTGTTGATCGCTCAACCTATCTGACAGCAGAAGGCGCCTTGAACGGCGATGCAGCACTGGCATTCGGCGAATGGTGGCAGACCCTGTTCACAGAGGGATACGCACCTGGCACCAGTCAAGACCCCGCAGACCGCGACACAGGTTTCATTGACGGCAAATATGCCTTTTCGTGGAACGGGAACTGGGCCGCATTGGGGGCTTTGAACGCCCATGACGATACGCTGTTTCTGCCAGCCCCCGACTTTGGCAATGGACCGAAGATCGGGGCCGCTTCTTGGCAGTTTGGTGTGTCTTCCGCCTCAGAACATCCCGAAGGCGCGTCTGCGTTCATCGAATTCGCTTTGCAGGACAAATACCTTGCCGCCTTCTCTGATGGCATTGGCCTGATCCCGCCGACGACCACATCTGCCGCAATGACCGAAAACTATGGTCCCGATGGTGCGATGGCCGTGTTCTACGACCTGACAAAAGCTCAGGCTTTGGTGCGCCCTGTCACACCCGGGTATGTGGTCGGCGCGAAGGTCTTTGAAAAGGCGCTTGCCGACATCGCCAATGGCGCTGATGTGGCCGATACGCTGGATGCGGCCGTTGATGAAATCAACACCGATATCGAACGCAACGGCGGCTACGGTCACTGATACTTCCCTGGTCGGGGGCGGCCCAAACGCCGCCCCCGGACATCCGCGTGAAGGAGCAAAACAATGGCATCCAAGCTGACAACCTCGAACCGCGCAGGCTGGGCCTTTGCCCTGCCCGGCTTTGGCCTGATCGCGCTGTTCATCGTGGTGCCCTTCTTTTTCGCCTTCTACCTGTCGCTGACCAACCAGCGCCTCATTTCCCCCAACCCGACCGAGTTCGTCGGGCTGGAAAATTACCGCAATCTTCTGAGCATCAGCGTGCTGTCCATTGAACCTGAAGTCGACGAGACAGGCGCTCTGATCCGCGACGCTGATGGCAATCTCGCGTATCCCCGCGTGCGGACCTTCACCCGCGATAATCCAGATTATCCTCAATATGCTGGCATGCGCGAATGGTTCCGCTGGCACAGCGGGGACACGGCCAAAGTCGTTGTGGCCACCGATGTCGTGTTCTGGAAATCGCTGCGTAATACTTTGATGTTCGTTCTGGTTGTCGCACCGGTGCAGGGCGCGCTGGCGCTTGGCCTTGCGCTGCTGATCAACCAGAAACTGCGGGGCATAAACATCTACCGCGCCATCTATTTCATGCCTGTGGTGGTCTCGATCGTCGTCGTGTCCCTGCTCTGGCGGTTCCTTTACGCTGAAGAGGGATTGCTGAATTCAATCCTGAGCGCGTTCAGCTTCGGACTGTTCGAAGGGCGCGATTGGCTGGGCGATGAAAACACAGCCTTGGGGGCCATCAAGGCGATGTCGATCTGGCAGGCTGTCGGGTTTCACATGGTGATCTGGCTGTCAGGGCTGCAAACAATCTCGCCGACGTTGTACGAAGCGGCGTCCATCGAAGGTGCGTCCAAATGGCAGACCTTTCGCTATGTGACATGGCCGGGACTGCGCAACACGGCTGTTCTGGTGCTGATCGTGATCACCATGCAGGCCTTTGCCCTGTTCGCTCAGATCGACGTGATGACAAATGGCGGCCCGTTGGACAGCACGACGACTGTCGTGTTCCAAGCGGTTGAACGCGGCTACGGCAAGCAGGACATCTCTGGCGGCTCTGCCATCTCGGTCATCCTGTTCTTGCTGGTCCTGTCGATCAGCCTGATCCAACGCTATCTCACGCGGGAGAAATAAGATGGCGGCCATCACACAAGACAACCACGGCCTGCGCCTGATCATGCGCTATGTCGTTCTGACCCTCATAGCGATCATCTTTATGTTTCCGCTGGTGTTCATGGTGATGTCCAGCTTCAAACCGGACCTGCAACTGCTGCGCGATACATCCAGCATTCGGGCGTTTCTGCCTGTCGGAGATTTGAGTTTCGACAACTACCGCGACGCATCCAGCCGCGTTCCTATCGGGACCTTTGTCTTTAACTCTGTTCTGGTGACGGGGGTGACGGTCCTGTTGTCCTTGCTTGCATGTTCACTTGCAGCCTTCAGTTTCGTGTTTCTTAACTGGAAGGGGCGCGATGTCTTGTTGTCGATCATTCTGGCGACGCTGATCGTCCCGTTCGAGACGATCGCAATTCCATTGCTGCTGCTGGTCAGCCAGATGCCATGGATCGGGCTGGAGGGATTTCAGGTCGGTTGGCTGAATACCTATCGGGTACAGATCATTCCGTGGATCGCTGACGGGCTGACGATCTTTCTTTTTGTGCAATATTTCAAGGACTTGCCGCGCGATCTGATCGAAGCAAGCCGCGTTGAAGGCGCGTCTTGGCTGCAAATCTATCTTAAGGTTGTCATGCCCCTGGCCGGCCCGGTGATCGCCACTGCCGCAATCCTGAAATTCCTTGTGATGTACAACCAATACCTGTGGCCGCTGATCGTGGTCCAGCAGGAAACCTACCGCCCTGTGATGGTCGGGCTGCAATACTTCTTTCAGCTCAACACAGCATGGGGAGAAATCATGGCCTATCTGACGATCATCACGGTCCCGGTTCTGGCGTTTTATCTTGTCTTGCAACGGGCGTTTATCGCCTCGATTGCCTCAACTGGTGTGAAAGGTTGAACGATGGTTCTCGCACTTAAAGATCATTTTGTCTGGGATAGCTGGTATATCCACGACGGCTCCCGGTGGCACGGCTTTTTCCTCAAGGCACCGCGGTCGATCGGCAACCCCGAACTGCGCCACTTCAATGTCAGCTATGGTCATGCGGTCAGCGATGACCTGACAAACTGGGCCCATCTGGGCGAGACCTTCCAGCCAAGCCAAGGGCCGGCATGGGACGATTACACGACATGGACGGGTTCGACCGTGAAAGGCGACGACGGCTTGTGGCACCTCTACTACACGGGCAGTTGCAAGGCTGAACAGGGCCTGAAGCAACGGATCGGTCACGCGACTTCGACCGATCTGCACAATTGGACCCGCGTCGGGGATGGTCTGATCCTCGATCTGGTGGGACCTAACGCACACCACTACGAAGCGGACCACACCGGAAAATGGCACGACCGCGCCATGCGGGACCCTTGGGTGATGAAGGACCCGGAGAGCGAAGGCTGGCTGATGTACTTTACCGCCCGCGCGGATGGCGTGTCAGAGGCGAATGCAGGCGGCTGCATCGGCTTTGCAACCTCGCCCGACGGATATGCGTGGACATTGCAACCTCCCGTGTTTGTCGGCGGGTTCGGGCAGCTTGAGGTGCCGCAGGTCTTTGAAGTGGACGGCACGTGGTATTGCCTGTTTTGCACCGCAGATGAACATTTTTCCAAAGAGCAGGCCGCAAAGACGACGCCGGTGACCGGAAACCACTATCTGGTCGGCGACGGTCCGCGCGGTCCGTGGCGGATCGCCCCCGGTTTCCTTGATGGTGATCTGCCATGCCGCCGCTACGCCGCCCGCATTGTGGATACGGGCGACGGTCTGGTCATATTGGGCTTTGCTGACAGGCCGGACGGGGTCGACTTCATCGGCCATGTGATGGACCCGGACCCCGTCGAAGTCACCTCGGAGGGGCTGCTGAGAATTGTCCCCCGCCTCAAAGCGGCGGAGTAGATCATGGCCAACGTCAGATTGCGCAACATCCGCAAGAACTATGGCAAGGTGGAGGTCATCAAGGGCGTCGATATCGATATCAACGATGGAGAATTCGTCGTCTTTGTCGGCCCCTCGGGGTGCGGCAAATCCACCCTGCTGCGGATGATAGCGGGCCTTGAGGATATCACCGACGGTACGCTTGAAATTGACGGCACATGCGTCAATGATCTTGAGCCGTCCAAACGCGGCATTGCTATGGTATTCCAGTCCTACGCCATCTTCCCGCATATGACCGTCCGCGAGAACGTGGCTTTCGGATTGACGATCAAGAAAGCCAGCAAAGCCGAAAAAGAAAAGAAGGTGGCAGAAGCAGCCCGCATTTTGCAAATGGAAAACCTGCTGGATCGCCGCCCCTCTGAATTGTCGGGCGGTCAGCGGCAGCGCGTCGCAATCGGCCGTGCAATCGTGCGTGACCCCAAGGTTTTTCTATTCGACGAACCGCTCTCGAACCTTGATGCCGCCCTGCGCATGGACATGCGGATGGAGATCGGCAAGCTGCATCAGGACCTTGGCGCCTCGATGATCTATGTCACGCATGATCAGGTCGAGGCGATGACGCTTGCAGACAAGATCGTGGTCCTCAAGGATGGGCAAGTGATGCAAACCGGCGCACCGATGGAGCTTTATCACGAACCGGCCAACCTGTTTGTCGCGGGCTTTCTGGGGGCTCCCTCGATGAACTTCATGGATGTGACGGTCAATGCGGTCAACGACACGACTGTTGCGGTCAGTAATCCGTCACTGGACCGGATCGAGGTGCCGCATAAAGGACGTCCTTTCACCGTCGGGCAAACCGCAACCTTGGGGGTGCGACCGCAGTATCTGCAGCCAGCCGGCGACGGAGCCGGCAAGCTGCATGGCAAAGTCATCCTGACCGAACGGCTTGGCAGCGAGACCGTCATCGAAGTCGTGCTTGCCGATGGCAGCAAGATCATCGCGGCATTGGCTGAGGACAGCATTCAATCACCCGGCACTGCCGCCAACTTCGACTTTGATCCGAACCGGGCGCATATCTTCCCCGAAACCCGATGACCAATCCATCCTGACCTGCGGCAAAGGTTCCTTTGTTTTTGGCAGGTGCGGCGCTTCTTTAGGGCCAAGCACCGTCTAAACTGTCGCTGTTGTGGCCCGCCTTGTGACTTTGCTCTGGCAATTCCCGACCAACTCCAGTTTGGATTTGAAAGACCGCGACTCATTGGTCGTGTTCGGGTGCGTTGTGTCCTGCAGGGGTAAAATGGCAGACTTTGATTACATCATCATCGGCGCGGGATCAGCCGGTTGTGTGCTTGCGGAAAGACTGAGTGCGTCGGGACGCCACAAGGTGCTTGTTCTTGAAGCGGGCGGGCGCGGCCGGTCGCCTTGGATCAGTTTGCCGCTGGGCTATGGCAAGACTTACTTTGATCCGCGCGTGAACTGGAAATACCATTCCGAACCGGAAGAAACGCTCGCAGGTCGCGCAGGCTATTGGCCCCGCGGCAAGGTGGTCGGCGGCTCCGGGGCGATCAACGCCTTGGTCTATGCGCGCGGACTGCCGCGCGATTTTGACGATTGGGTTGCCGCCGGAGCCTCGGGCTGGGGTTGGGAGACAGTACGCCAAACATACGAGGCGATGGAAACCCAAGTCAGCGCAGATGGCACCCGGCGGGGGAATGGGCCGATGCATGTGCAGGATGTCTCGGACCAGATCCATCACGCGAACCGGTTTTTCTTTGCTGCTGCCAAGGAACTGGGCCTTCCGGCTACGGACGACATAAACGGTGCCCAGAACGAAGGGGCCGCGGTCTACCGGATCAACACGAGTGGCGGGCGGCGGATGCATTCGGCCCGCGCCTTTCTGGGTCCGGCCCTGAAAAGACCCAATGTCACGCTGATGACAGGCGCTTTTGTCGAACGGATCGTTTTTGAGGACAGACGCGCCAGCGCAGTCGTGCTGCGCCACAAGGGGCGGACCGTGACCCTGCGCGCCGGACGTGAAATCATTCTGTCTGCGGGTGCTGTGGCATCGCCCAGCATCCTGCAGCTTTCCGGGATCGGTCCGGCAGAAACGCTGAAGGGTCTGGGCATTGCGCCTATTTTGAATGCGCCGCACGTCGGCGGCAACCTGCAGGACCATCTGGGCATCAATTACTATTTCCGCGCCACTGAACCAACACTGAACAACGTGCTGAGCCCTTTTCACGGGAAGGTCCGCGCCGCTTTGCAGTTTGCGCTCAGCCGGCGGGGGCCATTGTCGCTGTCGGTCAACCAGTGCGGGGGTTACTTCCGCTCTGCACCGGATCTGGCCCAGCCGGACCAGCAGCTTTATTTCAACCCTGTCACCTATACCACCCTGCCTGTCGGAAAACGCAGCGTGGTGCGTCCCGATCCCTTCCCCGGCTTTATCATCAGCTTTCAGCCGTCGCGGCCAACCAGTCGTGGACGCATCGACATTCGTGCAAACGACCCCGATGCACCGCCGCTGATCTGTCCCAATTCGCTGGCAACTGAGGAGGATCGCAAGCAGGTCGTCGCCGGTGGCCAATTGTGCCAGAGACTGATGAACACATCCGCCCTCAAGCAACTGGTCGAAAGCGCGGTCGCGCCGGATTTATACAGCATGTCACCAGACGACATACTTGCCGATTTTCGGCAGCGGTGCGGCACCGTGTTTCACCCTGTAGGCACCTGCCGGATGGGCGCGGATTCAGCGACCTCGGTGGTGTCGCCACGGCTGAAATTGCATGGGCTCGCAGGGCTTCGCGTTGTGGACGCGTCGGTTTTTCCAAATATCACCTCGGCCAATACCAATGCACCGACCATGATGCTCGCTCACCGCGCAGCAGACCTCATTTTGGAGGATGCACATTGAGCACCCCTTACTCATCCTCCGGTGCCGTACCCGTCAGTTTTGACCGTGGCAAGGATGACACCGGCCTGCGGATCAGCCAGATCGAGACATTCTGCACTCCACTGGTCGGTTTCGTGCGCGTCACTGCCGAAGACGGGTCTACCGGCTGGGGTCAGGTTTCGACCTATAACAGTGATCTGACCTGCGAGATCCTGCACCGTCAGGTCGCCCCCTGGGCACTGGGGCGCGGCATGGATGCACTTGAGGCGGTGATTGCCGAAATTCCGCTGCGCGAACACAAATACCCCGGCACCTACCTGCGCAGAGCCATGGCCGGGCTCGACACGGCGGTCTGGGATTGGCGTGGCAAAGCGGCAGGCAAGCCGGTGGCGGAGCTGCTGGGGGGCGCGGCGGGTCCGGTGCGGGCTTATGCGTCCTCGATGCGGCGCGATATCACGCCCGAGGATGAGGCAAGACGTCTGTCCATTTTGCGCGACACGCAGGGATTTGATGCGTTCAAGGTCCGCGTTGGAGCGGAATGCGGGCAGGACCGCGATGAATGGCCGGGCCGCACCGAAGCGATCATTCCTGCGATCCGCAAGGCGCTGGGACCTGACGCAGCGCTGCTGGTTGACGGCAACTCCGGCTTTAGCCCTGCCCGCGCCATCAAGGTGGGCCGGATGCTCGAAGACAACGGTTATGAACACTTTGAAGAGCCCTGCCCCTATTGGGAACTGGAACAGACCGCGGAAGTGGCGCGCGCCCTGTCGATTGATGTCGCAGGAGGCGAGCAGGACTGGGACCTTCAGAACTGGAAACGGATGATCGCGCTGTGTGCGGTGGACATCATCCAGCCCGACATCCTTTATGTCGGCGGCATGTCACTTGCCATGGACGTGGCCCGCATGGGACATGCACAGGGTCTGCCCTGCACGCCGCACGCTGCAAACCTGTCCCTTGTCACCCTGTTTACCATGCACCTGCTACGCGCCATGCCCAATCCGGGCCGCTATCTCGAGTTTTCGATTGAGGGCGACGATTATTATCCTTGGCAGCGCGACCTGTTCCGCAATGATCCTTACAGGATCGAGGATGGCCAAGCGGTCGTCACTCAGGCGCCCGGCTGGGGTGTAGAGCTGAATCCGGAATGGCTTGCAAAATCGCTTTACAGGACCAGCACGAAAGGCTGATTTAACAAGCGGCACCCTCTGCCCTGCCCTATCCCAAGCCTGCGACTTTGTGTGGTGTGGTCCGCGCCTTGACGCGCCGCACATGCGCCAGATGCTTGGCAAGGCAGTTGCACGCGAATAGGGTTGTTGCACCGCCTTTCGGAGCTTTTATGTCAACACTTTCTCCTGATTTCGCAATGGCCACCGTGGCCGGTGTGCATGGACAGCGGCTTGAGGCTTTCCGCGCCAAGGAAGCCGCCCGTTTCGAGGCCGCGCGCCCCCGCAGCCGGGCCGCACTTGATGCGGGTGCGGCCCCTTGGCTGAACGGGGTGCCGATGCACTGGATGCGCGACTGGCCCTCACCCTTTCCTTTGGTTGTGAAGACGGCAAAAGGCGCGCGATTGACGGATCTGGATGGTCACAGGCTGGATGATTTCTGCCTTGGGGATACCGGATCAATGTTCGGTCACGCGCCCCCCGCCGTGGCCCGCGCCATCCGCCGTCAGGCCCGGCGTGGGTTGACCTATATGCTGCCCTCCAAAGCGGCGCTGCGGGCGGGGGCGCTGATGTCCGCGCATTTCGGCGATTTCATCTGGCAGATGACGCTGAGCGCGACAGACGCAAACCGCAATGCCTTGCGCGTGGCCCGTGCCATCACAGGGCGACGCAAGGTTCTGGTGTTCAACGGCTGTTATCACGGCACGCTGGAGGACACGATGGTAGAGCTGCACGCAGGCCAGACCGTCGCGCGGGCAGGTCTGGTGGGGCAAGGCTTTGATCTTGTTGAAGGGGCCGTTTGCGTTGAATTCAATGATCTGGAGGGGGTTGCTGCCGCTTTGTCCAAAGGCGACGTGGCTGCGATCCTGACCGAACCTGTGATGACAAATTCCTGCATGGTCTTGCCGCAGCCGGGATTTCTGGACGGCTTGCGCGCCCTGGCCGATGCGCATGGTGCGCTGTTGATTATTGACGAAACCCACACGCAATCGACGAGGCACGGCGGGTATACCGGCCAGCACGGCCTTGCGCCCGACATCTTTGTGATCGGCAAATGCGTGGCGGGCGGGATGCCAACGGCTCTTTGGGGTATGACAGATGCTGTGGCAAAGCGGTTCCAAACCTATGACGCGGCCCGTCCCTCGGGGCATTCGGGCATGGGGACCACATTGGCCGGCAACCCGATGCAGTTCGCCTGTCTGGAAGCGACCTTGTCAGAGGTCGCAACGCCCGAGGCCTTTGATCATATGAATACCGGTGCCGCGCGTCTTGCCGAAGGACTGCGCGCAGCGATTGCGCAGGCGGGGCTGCCTTGGCATGTGGTGCGCGTGGGCGCGCGGGTGGAATTCATCTGCGCCCCGGGGCCGTTGCTCAATGGCAGCCAAGCAGCGGCGGCGCATCATCCGGCGCTGGAAGGTGCCGTGCATCTGGGCCTGCTGAACCGCGGCTGTCTGATCGCGCCTTTCCACAACATGATGCTGGTCAGCCCCGTGACCACCGACCGGCAAATCGACAGGTTGATCGCGGCCTTCACAGCGGTGATCACAGAACTTAACGGAGCCATTCATGCCTGATACCTGCCCGTCGGGCGCCAGCCTGCAAGAGGCCACCGATTTCCTTGCGGCCCACCCCCAGATTGAAGCCATCGACATCGTCTTGCTCGATTCCAACGGGATCGGGCGCGGCAAGATTATCCGCCGCCACGAACTCGAAGCGCTTTACAAGAGCGGGCGGCATTTGCCGATCTCGATCCTTGGCCTTGATGTGGTTGGCGAGGATGTGGACGAGACCGGGCTGATCTGGGACACCGGTGATGGTGATCTGCGGGCCTGGCCTGTGCCGGGCTCGCTGGTGGCCCAGCATGGCACGATGCCGCCGCGCGCCGAACTGCTGTTGTCGCAGTACCATCTTGATGGCACGCCGATGCTGTCAGACCCGCGCCATGCGCTGCGCCGTCAGATCGATGCGATGGCGACCCTTGGTCTGCACCCGACCGCGGCGCTCGAGCTTGAGTTTTTCCTGCTTGATCCAGAGCGCGACAGCGCAGGCCGCGTGCAGCCAGCGCGCGATGTCGTGGACGGACGCAGATCGCGCAAGACCGAAGTCTATTCCGTGGACCACCTGATCGGTATGCAGCCGCTCTTTGCGGATATCTATGCGGGGGCAGCCCTGGCCGGGATCAAGGTGGAAACGCTGATTTCGGAATATGCGCCCGGGCAATACGAACTGACGCTGCACCACCGCGCCGACATCATGCAGGCCGCAGACGATCTGGTGCGGCTCAAACGGATCGTCCGCGCGCAGGCGCGACGGCACGGTGTGGTCGCCTGCTTTATGGCAAAACCGATTGCGGATTATGCCGGTTCCGGCATGCACCTGCACGTGAGCCTTTGCGATGCGGCGGGCCACAACAGACTGGCCGAAGAACCGGACGCGGGCTGGACCGACATCTTGCGTCACGCCATTGGCGGTATGCTGTCCACAATGGGAGAAAGTATGCTGGTGTTTGCCCCGCACGCCAATAGCTGGCGCCGCTTTGCCAATCAAAGCTATGCGCCGGTCGCGCCGACGTGGGGCGTCAACAACCGCTCTGTCGCGGTACGTGTCCCCGCTGGTGCGCGGTCTGCCCGCCGGGTCGAACATCGTCTGTCCGGCGTCGATGCCAACCCCTATCTGGTCGCCGCCACCGTGCTGGCCGCCATGCGCAAAGGCATCACCGAACAGATTGAGCCCGGCCCGGAAACCACCGGCAACGGCTATGACGCGGACACAAGCCGCGCGCTGCCGCGAGACTGGAACGCGGCTATTGCTGCGGCCCAAGCATCAGCTTTCCTAAAGGATGCCTTGGGGGAAGAAATGCACCGTACCTTTACCGCCGTGAAGGCCGCCGAATATGCGCGCGTCGCCCGCACGATCCCTGATGTGGATTATGATCTCTATCTGCATACGATCTAGGGTCTGGGACAGTGGCCACTGTGGCTAACCGCTTGTCGGCATAGACCTGCGCAGGGGTGCTGACGTCGGCCTCACCCCGCGCCTGCCGCAAAGCGCGGTCAAGCCCATTGCCTTGCACAGCACCGGTCACATGCGCTAGCTTTACGTTGGGCGTAAGAGTGAAACTTGCTTTCGTGACGCAAACCCGGCGAGTGGACCGTGATCGCCCAATGCCATTTGATCAGAAAGGGTCTGCTGTGCTGACCCGGATCAGCACCACGTCGCAAAACCTGCGCTAAGCCAAGACCCAGCACGAAAGCCGTTTTGTTGACCGATCCACAGATTCTGATTTTCGCGATGATTGCTGCCATGATGGGGCTGTTCCTTTGGGGGCGGTTTCGCCATGACGTGGTAGCCCTCGCTGCCCTTTTGGCCTGTGTCATCGCGGGCTTGGTCCCGCCAGACGCTGCCTTCGCGGGCTTTGGCCATCCGGCGGTGATCACAGTGGCCTGTGTGCTGGTGCTCAGTCAGGGATTGCGCAACACAGGTGCTGTGGATTGGCTGGCGCGGAGTCTCCTGCCGCGCGATGCCGGACGGATCACGACGATGCTGGCGCTGATCGGACTGGGTGCCGCGCTGTCGGGTTTCATGAACAACGTGGGTGCTATGGCGCTTTTGATGCCTATCGCCGTGCAGGTGTCTGACAGGCTTGGACTAGCGCCCGGACAAATCCTGATGCCGCTTGCCTTCGGGACGATATTGGGCGGCATGACGACGCTTGTGGGCACGCCCCCGAACCTGATCGTATCAGGCTTTCGCGAAGAGGCCGGACTGGGCCAGTTTGCCATGTTCGACTTTGCCCCAGTGGGCTTGGCGGTTGCAATCACGGGCGTTCTTTTTGTCGCGATCATCGGTTGGCGCTTGGTACCTGCGCGCAAATCTGCCGCCGGCAGCAGTTTTGACACAGGCACCTATTTGACCGAGGTCCGCGTGCCCGAGAAAGGCAAGGCCGTCGGCCTGACAATGCGCGGTTTCGAGGCCGAGATCGACGACAGCGGCGCACAGATCGTCGGTCTGGTGCGCAACGAGGTGCGCATGACCGCGCCGCATGGTGCGCGCAAGATTCATGCAGGGGACGTTCTGGTGATACAGGCCGATGTCGACGCATTGGCCGAAGCTTTGTCGGTCTTTGGGATCACGCTTGAGGCACAGCAAACCGCCCCGCGTGACAAAGACGATGCGCCCGGGAAGACATCGAAAACGGCCAAAGCGGAAACTTCCACCGGCAAGACGGACAAGGTCGCCGACGCCGATCAAAGCGATCAGCGTGACGAAGATATTGTCTTGCGGGAACTCGCCGTCCTGCCGGGCGCGACGATCGTCGGGCGTTCGGCCAGCGATCTGCGCCTGCGCACCCGATATGGGCTCAATCTGCTTGCCCTCTCGCGGGAAGGGCGCCAGCCACAGGCGCGGCTTCGCAAACTAAAACTGAAATCCGGTGATCTGCTGCTCTTGCAGGGCCCGGCCGAGATGATGGCCGAATTTATCAACGACACGGGCTGCGTTCCTCTGGGCGAGCGCGAGTTGCGCATCCCCGACAAGCGCATGGCCATCATCGCGGGCGCGATCATGTTGGGCGCTGTCGGCATTGTCACGCTGGGTCTGCTGCCTGCACCGGTGGGCTTTGCCCTTGGGGTTCTGGCCTCCATGCTTTTGCGGACGGTCCCGCTGCGGAAAATCTATACGACAATTGATTGGCCGATCATCGTCCTGCTGGCGGCGCTGATCCCAGTTGCGGGCGCGATGCAGACCACCGGAGCCGCCGACATGCTGGCGCGGTTTCTGGTCGGGACCATCGCACAAGGCAATCCGATCGCCGCCTTGGCCGTGGTGTTGATCACCACGATGTTCCTGTCGGACGTGATGAACAACGCCGCCACCGCCGCCATCCTGTGCCCCATCGCCCTTGGGATTGCCGCGACACTTGGCGTCAATCCGGACAGTTTCCTGATGGCGGTCGCAATTGGCGCGTCTTGCGCGTTTCTTACCCCGATCGGACACCAGAACAACACGCTGATCCTGGGTCCCGGTGGATTCCGGTTCGGTGACTACTGGCGGCTGGGACTTTTGGTCGAGGTCATCGTGGTTGTTGTCAGCATACCGCTGCTGTTGATCGTCTGGCCGTTGTGACCGGGTTTTGGACTGGTCTGGCCCGCAGAGCGAAGACAAGCAAACGGCGGTGATCAAAGAGGACGATGCGGAAGCTGACAATATCCGACGCCTGACGCGCGATTTGGCGCGGGTGCCAGAGGTCGCGGCTTTTCACGTTGACGGCTTCTTGGCGCGTTGTATAGTCGTTCAATAGCTGGAGCTGCCAGCATCCCTGACATCATGATTTAGGCGCTGCCTGATGCCAAATAACCGGTGGGACATTCCCCGAATAGCCAGGCAATCAGTCTTGCCGGGGATGCCTATTTCAGTTGATGCGTCCCATCATCTAGGAGACCGACCATAAGGTCGGTCCGCCATATCATGGCCGGGGACAGCCCCGGCACGACCCGCACGCTTGATGCCCGGGTCTGGGGCAAAAGCGACGCCCGCCCAAAGGTTTACATCCAAGCCGGTCTGCATGCAGACGAAATGCCGGGCATTCTGGTAGCCGATCATCTGACGGAAATGCTGGACGCGGCAGAGGCGCAAGGACAGATCACGGGCGAGATATGGCTTGTGCCCATCGCAAACCCGATCGGTCTGGAACAATGGATCGCGCATAAACCGCAAGGGCGTCAGGACCTGACTGCGATGCGCAATTTCAACCGGGGCTTTCCTGATCTCGCCGCACTGGCAGCAGACGCCTTGGAACCAGTGCTGACCGGATCGGAAACCGAGAACCTGACCCTGATCCGCCGCGCTTTTGGAGAGGCTTTGGCCGCTTTGCCGCGCGGCAATGCGCTGGCGGACCTCCAACTGGCCCTTTTGACGTGGTCGCATGATGCCGATTACGTCCTCGACCTGCATTGCGACCATCAGGCGGTCTTGCACTTTTACGCGTCACCGGCGCGCCCAAAGGACACAGCCCTGCTGAGTCGCGCCACAGGTGCAAAGCTGGTGCTGGAGCAAGAAGTATCCGGCGGCAATGCCTTTGACGAAGCGCATACTGCCCCTTGGGCCAGCCTGCGCCAGCGTTTCGGCAAGAGCTTCCCGATCCCGGCGGGCTGCTTTTCCGTCACGCTGGAATATCGCGGCCAGAACGATGTGAGCGACGCGTTAGCCACAAAGGATGCCGCAGAATTGATGGTGTTCTTGGGAGCAATCGGAGCTGTCAACGGTCAGTCGCAACCCGCCTTTGAAGAAGCCCCTGTTTTGCCGCTGGGCGGAGCCGGTGAAATCTTTGCGCCACAAGGCGGAGTCGTGCTTTGGCGGGCCGCGCCGGGCGATTGGGTAACCAAAGGCGACATCATCGGCGAAGTGCTTGATCCGGTCACGCGGGTGCGTGCGCCCGTCCAAGCCGTTACCACCGGTCTGTTGTTTCGCATCGAACTCTGGCCGTCGTGCCTGCGCGGACAAAGCCTTGCCCATATCGCGGGAAAAGACGTCCTGCGTGCGGGTCACTTGTTAACAGATTAATCATTAAAGGAGGATTGAAATGACCACGACACGACTTTCTATCTTGGCTGGCAGTTGGCTGGCTCTGGCTTGCGCCTTTGCGGCGCCTGCATTTGCGCAAGACGACACGCTTGATCGCGGGATCGGGTCGGAATGGTCGTCAATGGATCCGCATGTGAACTTTGACGCCGCCGCAGGGTCCATCCTCAGCGATGCCTATGAGGGCCTTGTGAATTATAACGGCTACGACATCCTGCCCGGTGCTGCCGAAAGCTGGGAGGTCAGCGAAGACGGTCTGACCTATACATTCAACCTGCGCGAGGGACTGGTCTGGTCAAACGGCGATCCGCTGGTGGCCCAGGATTATGTGGACGGGCTGATGCGCACGCTGCTGCCCGATACCGGATCAGAGCGCGGCTATTACTTTACTTCGGTTGTGCAAGTCGTGGGCGCTGCTGACATCATCAACGGCGATGCGACAGATGCATCCGGCCTTGGCATGACAGCACCGGATGACCGGACTGTCGTGATCCAGCTGGAAAATCCTGCACCCCATGTCATGAACATTCTGGGCGGGGCCTTTTCGATGCCACCGCTGCACAGCCCCAGCGTTGATGCGGGTGGTGCGGGTGTCTTTGTCGATCCCGCGCGCGTCGTCACCAACGGCGCCTATCTCATCCGCGAGATCGTCCCGCAAAGCCATGTGCTTCTGGAACGCAACCCGCTCTACTGGGACGCGGCCAATGTCTCTATTCCTTTCGTGAAGTATCATGTGACCGAGGACGCCTCGACCGAATTGCTGCGCTATCAGGCGGGTGAATTGGAAGTGACCTATGATATTCCGCTCGCCCAGATGGAAAGCTTGCAAGCCACGGTTCCTGACGAGGTCAAGATCACAGCAGGTGTCGATATTGTCTATTATTCGTTCAACCTGCTGCGCGAGCCGTTTCAGGACATCAACCTGCGCCGTGCGCTGACCATTGCGATCGACCGCGAAACGCTGGAAGGGCGGATTGTGCGTTCGGGGGCTACGCCCAACTATTCCTTCTCGGGCGGTTTTGACCCGAACTACAACATGCCGGTCTTTGACGAAGCCGCGATGACACAGGAAGAACGTAACGCCTTGGCGCAAGAACTCTATGCCGCCGCAGGCTATGGGCCGGACAACCCTTTGACGATCAACATCCTGCCGACCGTCGCCGAAGAATCCGTGCGCAGAGCGCAGGGGATCGCCTTGATGTGGAAACAGGTTTTGGGCGTCGATGCGGTGGTCGAACCACAGGAACGCAAAGCATGGCTTGATGCCTTCTATGCCGGCACATGGGACGTCTTTGCCGATAACCTTGTGGGTGATTTCCCGGGGCCAGAGACATTCCTTCCTTACATGCGCCCAAGTGCAGAGGCAGGTTACAACTGGGTCTCGCCTGAATACGAGGCGGCAATGGACGTGGCATCGGCGCAGACCGACCCGCAAGCGCGGCTTGATGCGCTGGCGGTTGCGGAAAAGATCCTGCTGGATGACTACATCGTCGCTCCGATCTCGATCATCCCCACACGGCAGATGGTCAGCCCAAGGGTCGGCGGCTGGGTGGAATCGCCAGTGGGCTATCACAACAGCCAATACCTGACGCTGGAATAACAATCGGCATTGGGGCGCGGTCCGCCGCGCCCCGTTTATCGCAGGGATGGTATGCTAAGATTTCTGACCAAACGGGCGGGCGACGGAATTCTGACCTTGGCGGCACTTGTGACGCTGACGTTTTTCGTCATGCGGCTTGCCCCGGGCGGTCCGTTTTCCTCCAACCGCAAGATTTCCCCCGATATCTTGGCCAATATCGAGGCGACCTATCATCTGGACGAGCCGCTCTTGCAGCAATTCCTGCGTTATGTCTGGGGCGTCGTGCGGTTCGATTTCGGCCCTTCCATCCGTTTTCGGGATTATTCCGTCGCCGATATCCTGATCTCTGGATTGCCCTATTCGCTGACCATCGGGTTCTGGGCCGTCATGGTGGCCACGGTCACGGGGGTGACGCTGGGCATTCTGGGTGCGCTCAAGCGCAATTCGATCATCGACTATTCGGCCGGCGTCATCGCTGTGATCGGCATCGCGGTGCCCATCTTTGTGCTGGCCCCGCTGATGCAAGTCTACTTCGCCCTGACACTGCGCTGGTTGCCGGTGGGCGGATGGGGCGACAGCTGGCGCAATCTGGTGCTGCCCATCGTAGCGCTGTCATTGCCCAATATCGCCTATATTTCGCGGCTGACCCGTGCCGCAATGATCGAGACATTGCGCGAGAACTATATCCGCACCGCGGTGGCAAAAGGGATCGGCGGCCGCAGGGTTGTCTGGAACCACGCCTTGACCGGTGCTGTCTTGCCGGTGGTCGCCTATCTTGGGCCCGCAACAGCGGCGATCATCACCGGGTCTATCGTGATCGAGACGATCTTTGCCTTGCCCGGCATCGGGCGTCATTTCGTGGATGCGGCACTGAACCGCGACTATCCTTTGGTGATGGGGATCACGATCCTTTACGGCGGTTTCCTGATCGTGTTCAACATTCTGGCCGATATCCTGCGCGGCTGGCTTGACCCGAGGGTGCGCAATGAGTGACACCAGCCTCGCCCCGATCCCGCAAAGCACCCTGTCGCTTCAGATGGGCCGCTTTCGGCAAAACCGCTTGGCCATGGCCAGTATCGTGGTGCTGACAGCGATCATTCTGGCGTGCTTTATCGGGCCATTCTTCTTTCCCTTCACAGGCGAGGATGCAAATTTCGACGCCATCAATCAGGGGGTCGATTTCACTTCGATCCATCTGTTTGGCACCGATAACTTTGGGCGCGATCTGCTGGTCCGCACCCTGGAAGGGGGCCGCGTTTCACTGACGATCGGATTTCTGGGGGCGCTGGTGGCGGCGCTCATCGGCGTGCTTTATGGCGCGATCTCGGGGTTTATCGGCGGCAGGATCGACCGGATCATGATGCGTCTGGTCGAGGTCCTTTACGGCTTTCCCTATGTGATCCTTGTTATCCTGCTGTCGCTGCTCTTTGGCGGCGGCAATATCGCGCTGTTTGCGGCCATCGTGTTCACGCTCTGGCTGACCCCTGCCGTGATCGTACGCGGCCAGGCCCAATCGCTGGCCCGGCGCGAATTCGTGGAGGCCGCCCGGGCAGGCGGCATGACTGACGGCCAGATCATCGTGACCCATATCGTGCCCAACACCCTGTCCACCGTGATCGTCTATTCCAGCCTGTTGGTCCCCGAGGTGATCCTGTCGGAAAGTTTTCTGTCCTTCCTTGGCATCGGCATCAAGGAACCGCAGGCCAGTTGGGGCAACCTGATCCAAAGCGGCACAGCAGCGATGAGCACCGATATCCGCCTGCTCTTGCTGCCCGCAGGTATGCTGGCAACTGTTCTCTTCTGTCTCAACTTCATAGCGGACGGGCTGCGCGATGCCTTTGATCCCAATGACAGATAGCCTGCTGCGCGTCCGCGACCTCAGCGTGCGGTTCCGCCTGCCCGAAGGTGAAGTGACCGCCGTGGACCATGTCAGCTTTGACGTGGCCCCGGGCGAGGTTTTGGGCATCGTCGGCGAAAGCGGTTCGGGCAAAAGCCAGATCCTGTTTAGCCTGATGGGACTGCTGGCCGGAAATGGACGGGTCAGCGGGGCGGCACATTTCGCGGGGCAGGATCTGCTGGCGATGTCGCCGCGCGCGCTGGATCATGTGCGCGGCGTGGCGATGTCGATGATCTTTCAGGATCCGATGACCTCTCTCAGCCCTTACAAACGTGTCGGAGATCAACTTGCCGAAGGGCTGATCGTGCACAAGGGCCTGTCGCGGCGCGATGCGGGGCGCGAGGCTGTGCGGATGCTGGACCGTGTGCGCATTCCCGACGCGGCGCGGCGCGCGCGGTCCTATCCGCACGAGTTTTCCGGCGGCATGCGCCAGCGGGTCATGATCGCGATGGCGCTTTTGGTGAAACCCCGGCTTTTGCTGGCGGACGAGCCGACGACGGCGCTGGATGTGACAATTCAGGCGCAAATCATTGATATTCTTGCCGAACTGGCCCGCGAGATAGGCACAGCGATCATTTTTGTGACCCATGACCTGGGGGTTGTCGCCCGGCTTTGTGATCGGGTGATCGTGCTTTATGGCGGGCGGATCATGGAAGAAGGTCCCGCAGCACCCCTTTTCGCAGCCCCCGCACACCCTTATGCCAAGGGGCTTTTGCACGCCACGCCGCGTATTGCGGCGCCACTTACGCCACGCTTGGAAACGATAGCGGGCGCACCGCGTGCGGGCGGTGCGATGCTGCCCGGTTGCCCCTTTGCCCCCCGTTGCGACCAGCGGATCGACATCTGCCAGACGACCCCGCCACCCTTAAAGGCCATTGCACCCGGACGCCTTGCCGCCTGCCACCTGACGGGAGAGACCGCATGAGCCCGCTGCTGGAGGTACGCAATCTGAACGCAGGCTATCCGCTTGCAAGCGGTCTGTTTTCGCGTCCGCGTCACCTGCCCATCGTCCATGATGTGTCTTTCACGCTTCAGGCAGGGCAGACCTTGGGGATTGTCGGGGAATCCGGCTGCGGTAAATCCACTTTGGGACGGGCGATCCTGCATTTGCTCCCACCTGTTTCCGGTCAGGTTTTGTGGGAAGGCGAGGACCTTGGCCAACTGCCCCCCAAAGCCCTGCGCAAAAGACGGTCGGAATTCCAGATCATCTTTCAGGATGCAGTCGCCGCACTTGACCCGCGCATGACATTGGGCCGGATCGTCAGCCAGCCCCTGATCACCTTCGAGCCGGGCCTGAACCGCGCAGCCCTGCACGAGCGCGCGGCCGAGGCCCTGCGCCTTGTGGGCCTGTCGCCGGATTACGCGGCCCGCTATCCGCATGAACTCTCGGGCGGGCAAGCCCAGCGCATTGGCATTGCCCGCGCGATTATCGCGGGGCCAAAGCTGATCGTCTGCGACGAACCCGTCTCGGCCCTCGATGTGTCGATACAGGCGCAGGTGGTTAACCTTCTGATGGACCTGCAAGACCGGCTGGGGCTGGCCTTGATCTTTATCTCGCACAACCTGTCTGTGGTGCGCCATATCAGCCATGATGTCATGGTGATGTGCCTTGGCCGCACGGTCGAAGCAGCGGGGCGGGATGCGTTTTACGCAGGCCCACTGCATCCCTATGCCCAAGCACTCATGGCGGCAGTTCCGGAGCCTGATCCGGTTCGCGAACATGCACGTTTGGGCCAATCGCTGCCGGGTGAATTGCCGTCTGTCCTTGCCCCGCCACCCGGGTGCGTCTTTGCCAGCAGGTGCCCGCATGTCGTCCAGCGCTGCAATACAGCGCGGCCCGCGTTGCGCGAAATTACGTCAGGGCACAACGCTGCCTGTCACTTTGCCGAGGTCCTATGACACCTGTTCAGACCCTTGCCCGAACATGGGCCGCCCTACCCCAGATCGAAACGCTGCGTGCCTCGGGCGATGGGGCATGGGCCTTTTGGTCATGGTCCGGCCTGTCTGAGGTCTCTGAAATCTGGATGGCCCCCACCGATGGGTCATCCCCGCCAATGCCCCTGACCAAAGACAGTGCCGACCACCTGACACTCCGTGATGTGAGCCACGATGGCCACCGCCTGATCCTCGCCCATTCGCCCGATAGCTGCGAACACGATCAACTGCTATTGCTCGACCGCGACAAGGGGAATGCCCTCACACCGCTCACCCCGCTCCAGCGGGATCACTATGTCTACGGCGGTCAGTTTTCGCCAGACGGGCGCTCCATCAGCTATATCAGCGACTATGATGATGAGGCCCAAGAGGTCATCGCGGGCAATCTGATCTATCTGCACGACTTGGAGACCGGAGCGCGGAAAATCCTGTTCCGCAACCCCGACCCCTTCGGCGCTGGCACGGAATGGAGCCCCGACGGGCAGCATCTTTTGTGGCATCGCCATCGCCTGGCCCCCGGCGCCACGCAAATCTGGGTGATCGGTGCTGATGGTAGCGCTCCGCGGGAACTGGTTTGTCTGGGCGAAAAAGCCGTCGCAACGGGCTGGTGGCTGGATGCCGACCGCATTGCTGTCGTGGCGGATGGGGCAGAGGGCGACCGTGTCGGCATTGTGACCCTGGCTGACGGGGCCATCACATGGCTGGCGGCAGAGCCGGAACTGCGCCCGCAAACGCTGGTGATTGGCGCAAACGGGCAGTTTGCCTGTCACAGCTTTACCGATGCGGCGCTTGAAACCGTCGTGTTCACCGATGGCACCTATGCACCGCTGCCCAACCGTTCTGGCAGGCGGTCGCTCTTGCCGCTGGCAGGTCTACCGGACGGTGGCTGGCTGGCCGAAGGCTATGACGCCTCTGCCCCGCACGACGTTGTCCACATCGGACCTGATGGCACCTGCACAACGCTGGCCTCCGCCCCGACCAAAGCACTGTTTAGCGTGCCGGAAAGCCTGCATTGGACAGCCCCCGATGGTGAAACCATCCAAGGCTGGCTTTATCGTCCAAAGGGTCCGGTGCGCGGGCATATCACCTATGTCCACGGCGGGCCGACTTGGCATTCCGAAGACTGGGTGAACCCCAAGATCCAGTTCTGGGTCGCTTTGGGCTATTCCGTGCTTGACCCCAATTACCGTGGCTCGACCGGACGCGGCATGCGCTGGCGCGAAAAGGTCAAGGAAGACGGATGGGGCGGACGCGAACAGGCCGACATCCGTGCAGGCACCGAAGCGGTGATCGCCATGGGCGTCGCACCCACAGACAAGATCGCCGTTGCAGGCAATTCCTATGGCGGCTTTTCAAGCTGGTACGCCATCACGCGCCACGCCGATCTTGTGACTGCGGCGATCCCGATGTGCGGGATGTACAAGCTCGACATCGACTATAACGCGACCGAAATGCCTTGGGGGCGTGCCTACAGCGAAGAAATGATGGGCGGTTCGCCTGATGAGGTGCCTGAACGCTATGCCAATGCAAGCCCCGGCAATTTCATCGACCAGATCCGCGGGCATGTGATGGTCGTGCATGGCCTGGCCGACAGCAACGTGGGACCGGAAAACACCCATGTCGCCGTGCGCGAACTGACGGCGGCCGGAATCCCGCACGAGGTGATGCTGTTTGCCGACGAAGGCCACGGGGTGACGCGGCGTGCCAATCTGACCGCCTATCTGGAAAGGACAGCCGCGTTTCTGGAACGCGCTTTTGCAAAGGGGCGGCGGTGAAAGGCTTTTTCGTCGCGGGACCACTGGATGACGGCGATCCGGTCACCGGACATTATTACGAGACCGCATCCGATGACCCTGCCCGCCCGCAGGTCTGGGCCTATACCGACAAGATCAGCTATGCGCCGGGCGAGGTGCTGCGCCTGCATGCGATCTCCCATACCGACCAGATCGCTGTCACAATCTGGCGCGATGATCTGGTCCCTGACACGGTGCTTTCTTCCACGATCCCCGGCGGTTTTGCCCCCACACCACCCGATTGCGCGATGCGCGGCTGCGACTGGCCACAGCGGGCGGCCATCACGATCCCCGATCATTGGCGGTCGGGTGTTTACCGCATCACCTGCGATGTGCCGGGGCATCGGTCAGAGCATGTCTTTGCACTGCGGGCAAAGGACCGGGCCGCGCCTTTGGTGATGATCCTGTGTACTGGCACTTGGTGTGCCTACAACGACTGGGGCGGGTCGAACCACTATCAAGGTCTTAGCGGGCCTTCGGGTCATGAATTTGCGGCGCATGTATCGCTCCACCGCCCTTGGGCCACGGGGTTCGCGCAATGGCCTTCGGCGGCACCGCGCATCCCCCATGCCTCGCCTTTGCGGACAAGACCGCGCTATCCGCATATGGAATTCGCACGCGCCGAAGGGGTCTCAAAGAAATACGCGTCTTCCGGCTGGGCCGCCTTCGAGCGACCCTTTATGCACTGGTGCGCAGCGCAAGACATCGCCTGCGATGTCATCACCCAGCATGATCTTCACCATGACCCTTCGGCCCTTGCCGCCTATCGCCGCGCCGTCATTGTCGGCCATGATGAATACTGGACATGGAACATGCGCGACCATCTGGACGCATGGGTCGATGCAGGTGGGGAACTCGCGCGCTTTGCCGGCAATTTCTTTTGGCAAACCCGCCTGTCTGACGATCTGAGCATCCAGACCTGCCACAAGTCACGCGCCGAAGCAGAGGATGATGTCGCGGACCCCCAGCACCTGACCTCCTATTGGGATCACCCCGCCGTGGGGCGCCCTGCGGTGGCAACCATGGGGCTGACCGGCAGCGCAGGGGTCTATGCCGGTTGGAGCCGCTGCGCCGCCCATGGCACAGGCGGTTTCACGGTCTATCGCCCTGATCATTGGGCCTTGCGCGATACCGGACTGGGCTATGGCGATATCTTGGGCGCTGCCGCGCGGGTCTTTGGCTACGAGGTGGACGGGATCGACTATACAATGACCCACGGTCTGCCCTCTCCCGCAGACGGAACCGGACTTGCCGGTGATCTGACGATCATCGCCTTGTCGCCTGCGACGACGCTGGCCCATGCCACAGGGCCGGACGACGCCGACGGCTTCATTGGTTCAGCCGATGCCGAGGATCTGGCCTTGCGGGTCTTTGGCAGCACCGATCCGGAGGCACTGGGCAGGGCATCACGGGGGAACGGCTGCATCGCGGAATACAGGCGCGGCAAAGGGGCGGTCTTTAACGCGGCCTCTTGCGAATGGGTCGCAGGGCTGATCGCGGCTGATGAACCGGTGGAAGAGGTCACGCGACGGGTCTTGCTACAGCCTTGGCGCTAAAGGAAGGCCCGCAACACCGCGTCAAGGTTCTGGCCGAGTTCCGGGCAAAGATACCCGCCCTCTTGCACGATCACCACAGGCAAGCCGAGCGCCGCAATGGCTTGGCCGATCCGGGCAAATCCTTGCGTGGTCACGGCAAGGCCCGCAAATGGATCGCCTTCGAAGGCATCAAGCCCCAGCGCAAGCACCAGATGCGTGGGCGCAAAATCCGCCACACGACCAAGGGCCATATCCAAGGCCGCCAGAAACCCGTGATCGCCCGTCCCGCGCGGCAGCGGCAGGTTGAGGTTGACCCCTTCGCCCGCACCTTCCCCCGTTTCAGTCGCATAGCCCCAGAAGAACGGGTAATAGCGGACGGGATCCGCATGGATCGACACCGTCAGAACGTCACCACGGCTGTAGAATATGCCTTGGGTGCCGTTGCCGTGATGCAGGTCAACATCCAGGATCGCCACGCGCGCGCCCTGCCCTGTCAGGCTTTGCGCTGCGATGGCGCTGTTATTGAGATAGCAAAAGCCACCCGCAAGTTCGGCAAAGGCGTGATGGCCGGGCGGACGGCACAGCGCATAGGCCGCGCGTGCGCCAGACCGCACCAGATCGGCGGCCTCTAGGGCGGTCTGCGCACTGGCATAGGCCGCCTCCCAGGTGGCGGGACCGATGGGGCATGACGTATCCATCATATGATAGCCCGCCTGCCCGACGGCCGAAGCGGGATACCCCACAAGCCGGTGGTCGGGGTGGATATTCGGGATGACCTCGGCACTGGCGCCTGCGATGCGTTGCCAGCGCTGGTGGATATTCTTCAGGAAAGTCAAATAGCGTTCGGGATGGACGGCCTCGATTGGGGCCACGCCCCGATCCGTTGGTTGCTTGACGGTCAGCCCAAGCTGCGTGACAGCCTCGAGCAAGGCTTGCGCCCGGTCAGGCTTTTCCGGGCATGGCTGCGGCGCACCGGACGACAGAAAGAACTGCGGATCATGCGCCGCCTGACGCGGATCAAAGACTGCGATCATGCGCTGACTTTCCGCGCGAAACGCGCCAGCGCTGCCCCGTCAAGGATCAATAAATCGCCGCGTTCGCGCAGGGCGAAACCCTGTCTGGCGTACCAGCCCTGTGCCGTGATGTTGTCTTGATCCACCATCAGCGTCACATAGCTGGGGTCCCAGTCCTCACAGCAAGCGAGCGCCGCACCGATCAAGGCAGAGGCCACGCCCTGCCCCCGCGCCGCTGGCTGGACATAAAGGTCCTGCACATAAAGCCCCAGGGCACCACGCCAGCTTGAGTATTCGGGAAAGACCAGCGCCAGCCCGATGCTTTGCCCTTCACGTTCGGCCAGAACCGCCCGAAACCGCGGTTCAGGGCCAAAGCCGTACTTGCGCAGGGCCGTGTCAGACCCCGCGATACTGCGGCCCGCTTCGGCCGCCATCTGCTGCAAAAGCGCATGGATCGCCGCCACGTCCGCCGCGACCGCCCTGCGATAGCCGACGGTCAAACGCCCACCCCCGCCCGTCCCTTGAGGTGGAGCATCGCGCGCGCCTCGGCAGGCGTGGCCACCTCGCGTCCCAACCCTTCGACGATCGTGCGGATCCGGGACACCTGTGCAGCGTTCGACGGGGCCAGCACCCCTTTGTCCAGATATAGATTATCCTCGAGCCCCACGCGGACATGCCCGCCCATCGCGGCGGCCATCGTTGCCATAGGGATTTGCATCCGGCCTGCTGCGAGGACAGAAAACAGATAGTCATCGCCGAAAAGCCTGTCGGCGGTCCGCACCAAATGGGTCAGCGTATCCGGTTCGGCCGCCATCCCGCCCAGAACGCCAAAGACGAACTGGATGAAATAGGGCGGCTTGACCAATCCGCGATCCACGAAATGGCGCAGCATGGTCAGATGCGACAGGTCGTAACATTCGAACTCGAACCTTGCGCCGCGCTGCGTCCCCATCTCGTCGAGAACCTGCGCGATATCGCGCGGCGTATTCTTGAAGACAAGATCGTCCGTGCCTTCCAGAAAGGGTTTCTCCCACGGATGCAAAAAAGTCTTGATCCGGGGGATCATGGGATAAAGCGCGAAATTCATCGTGCCCATGTTCAGGCTGCACATTTCGGGTGCGACAGCGCGGGGTGCTGCCAGTCGCTGGTCAAGCGTCATGACCGCCGAACCACCCGTCGTCATATTCACAACCGCATCGGTACCCACAGCGATCTGTGGCAGGAAACCGGCCCAATGATCGGGGTCCGATGACGGGCGTCCGGTGGCAGGGTCACGCGCGTGCAGATGCAAGATAGCGGCACCCGCTTCAGCAGCCCCGATGGCCTGTTCAGCGATCTGCGCGGCCGTAATCGGCAGATAGGGCGACTGCGACGGCACGTGGATAGATCCGGTGATGGCGCAGGTGATCAGGATCTTGCTCATGACAGCGGCAATTCGGATGCGATGGCAAAGGCCGTCAGCGCGTCGGTCAGTAGCGCCACGATCTCGTCGGCCTGTTCGATCGTGGTGATCATCGGGGGGGCAATCAGGATGTGATCCCCCTCGTATCCACCCCGGGACCGGCGCGGATAGACGATCAGGCCAAGGGCATAGGCGGCCTCGGTCAGGCGGTCGTAGGCTTTCATCGCCGGTGGCAAAGGCGCGCGTGTGATACGGTCGGAGACAAGCTCGATCGCCAGCAGCAGACCCATGCCGCGCACATCGCCGATGAAGGGAAACCGGTCCATCAGTCCCACCAGACCACGCTTGAGGTGGTCACCCACGACTTGAGCATTGCGCATCATGTCCTGCCGGATGATTTCATCCAGCACCGCAAGACCCGTCGCGCAGGCCAGCGGATTGCCTGCATAGGTAAAGCCATGGGCAAAGCCGCCTTTGGCCATCACCGCCTCGACAATCTCGCCGCGTGCGACAATGGCACCAAGGGGGATGTAGCCCGCCCCGAAACCCTTGGACAACGCCAGAATATCGGGTGCGCCTGCCCAATGCTGCCCGCCCAGAAAGCGCCCTGTGCGACCGCCACCCGACATCACCTCGTCATGGATCAAGAGCACGCCGTGACGGGTGCAGATGTCGCGGACGGCCTCCATATACCCCGCAGGCGGGACAAGCGCCCCTGTCGAGGCACCGCCAATCGGCTCGAGTAGGAAGGCAAGAACCGTGTCCGGCCCTTCGGCCAGGATCGCCGCCTCCAGCATGTCGGCGTAATGCGCTCCGGTGGCCGGATCGGCTGGGTCCAGACCGTCCAGCCATGCACGCGGTGCAGGCACCTTGGGCATGGCCTGCATCATCGGCGCGAAAGGATCGGTCAGGCTGTCATAGCCTGTCACCGAAAGCGCCCCCAGCGTGCAGCCATGATAAGACGGCCAGCGCGAGATCACTTTCCAGCGGCTCCCCTCTCCCACCGCCACCGCATAGGCGCGGGCAAGCTTCATCGCCGATTCCACGGCCTCTGATCCGCCCGAGACAAAGAACACGCGGTTCATGCCGGGCCAGACCAGTTCGACCGTGCGCTCGGCCAGCGCTTCAGAGGCTTCGGTGACAAAATGCAGGCGGTAGCCAAAGGTCGACTTGTCCATCTGGGCGCGCATCGCTTCCAGCACGGCAGGATTGCTGTGGCCGATATTGCAGACCATCGCCCCGGACGATCCATCAATGAACCGCCGCCCTTGGGTGTCCCACATGTAAATGCCTTCGGCCCTGTCCAGCATCGGTCGGGGGTGCTCGGTCTGGTAGAACAGGTAGGATGGTCTGTTGCGCAGGGTATCGGGTGACATGGCGCTGAATTCTCCACGGATGGTCAAGAGTTGCATGACAAAGGACGTTTGAGAAGGGGCCTCCTGAACGGGGACCGTTGTCGCGCGGTCAATTCATCGGCGCGCCGCCTTCGGCTTTGCGGCGGGTGATATAGGCGTCGATGGCCTCAAGCCGCGCAGGATCAAGCGGGGGTTGCTCGTAATCGGCAAGGAGCTGTTTCCAGACCCCATTGGCCCGTTCTCGTGCGGTGATACCCCCGTTTTCAAGCCACTGTCCGTGGTTGTCCCAATTCGACAAAAGCGGTGTGTAGAATGCGGTCTCATAGCGACTCATCGTGTGGTCCGCGCCAAAGAAATGGCCGGCAGGCCCGACCGCACGAATCGCGTCGACCGCCAAGGTATCGGGCGTCACCACGATGGGGTCGAAATAGGCCGCCATCATCTGCAACAGTTCGGCATCAAGGATCAGCTTTTCAAAACTGGCCGTCAGCCCGCCATGCATCCAGCCCGCGGCATGATTGACCAGATGCGCCCCGCCCATGCAGGCCCCCCAAAGTGACATCTGCGATTCGTATGCCGCCTGTGCATCGACCTCGTTCGCAGCGGTCACATTCGACGACCGGAAAGGCACACCGATAGAGCGGGCCAGTTGCCCGCTGGCCTGTGCCGCCTTGACGTATTCGGGCGTGCCAAAGGCAGGCGCACCCGAGCGCATATCCACGTTAGAGCTGAAACCACCATACATCACCGGGACACCGGGCCTGACGATCTGGGTCAGGGCAATGCCTGCCAAAGCTTCTGCATGTTGCTGGACGAGCGTGCCCGCCAAAGTCACAGGCGACATCGCCCCCGCCAGCGTGAAAGGCGTGATCACATTGACCTGACCATAGGTCGCCAGACAGATCAGCCCTTCGGCCATCGGGATATCAAGCTGCAACGGCGAATTGGTATTGATGATCCCCAAAAGCGTCGGCCTGTCCTTCAGCCCGTCAGGGGTGGTGCCCAGCGCAAGCGCGGCAAGTGCGATTCCGTCCATCGTGCGCGCATGACCGAGCGTCTGGGTTTGCCAGTTCTTGTCCAGCAGGGTGATCTGCGCCCGAAAGATATCCAGATGCCGCGTTGCGGCGGGCAGGTCCATCGGCTCAAAGGGTCCGCCGCCCTCTTGGTGCAGGATGTTCAGGCTTTGAATGACGCGCATGTAGTCGCACATCTCGGCAAAGGTGCCGTCACGCTTGCCACGGTCGTTGTCCATCACATAAGCGGGCCCGCCCACCGCGCCGAAAATCAGATCGCGCCCGCCAAGCCGCAGGTTGCGGGCCGGATTGCGGGCTTCCAGCGTGAAATGCCGTGGCACGGTCTGAATAAGCCGGGGGATCAGATCGGGATCGAACTGCACCATATCGCCTTGGACCGTTGCCCCTGCCGCGCGGAAATGATCCCGCGCGGGGGGGTGCAGCACTTTCATCCCAATTTCTGCCAAGACCCGTAACGCAGCCTGGTGGATCATCGCGACCTGATCATCACTCAGCACCGCTACCGGATCATAGGGGCGGGTGAGTTGCGAAAAGGGCGGCTGGTTCACCACGCCGATCATCCGCCCTTCGCGGGATTTGCCCCGCCTCACGTCACAGGCTCGGTCAGCGGGACAGGCCCGTCGCGGCGCAGCGCGGCATTGGACGGGGCCAGATCAAGGCCGCGGGCTGTCTCATGCGCCTGATAGACCGCATGCACCAAGGCACCGGGCGCGCGCGCGTCACCGGTGACAGAAAGGGAGAAGCTGTCATCTCTGCCCCCTGCCAGACTGTCAAAGAGCGCGCTACCCCCTGCCCGTTGACCCACGATCACAAGACTGCGGGCCGCGATCTGCCGCGCCGCCCCTGAAAACACATGGGCCAGGTCCAGTGTGACCCCGTCAAAGCCGGTCACGATTTCACTTGTGCGCAAGGCGACACCCAACCGTTCAAGCGCCTGATGCATACCCGGTTGCTCGTTGGTCATGATGCCCCATGCGCCAGCGGCACCACCCGTCGTGATATAGGTGGTTTGCAAGCCAAGCGTGGCCAGATGTTCGGCAATGGCCGTCCCCAGATAGTAATTGTCAAAGTCAAAGACAGCGACCGGCCCTTCAGGGACTTGGCCCCGCGCCAGATCATCAGGTGTGAGGATGCGTGGCGCCTCCAGTCCCGCAACCGGCAGTTCGTTGGCCCCGCAAAGCCGTGTGGTCCAGCGTGCGCCCGTGGCGACAATGACGTGATCGGCGCCGAAATCGCGCACATCCGCGTCGGTCATCGGGCTGGCCGGATAGAGCGACACATGGGGCAGCTTGCGCAACTGGCCCAGACGGTATTCGGCCACACGCATCCATGCCCGCAGACCGGGCAGCGCGCTTTCGAACAAGAGCCGCCCGCCAAAATCGTCCCGTGCCTCGGCCAAGGCCACATCAAAACCGCGCCGTGCTGCGGTCAATGCTGCCTCCAGCCCCGCAGGCCCGCCGCCGACGATCAGCACCTGCCCCGCGCGATCCCGCGTGACGACCTCGGGATGCCAGTCGCGCCGCCATTCTTCGCCCGCCGTCGGGTTTTGCGTACAGCGCACCCAGACACCGTCATGCCACGAGGCGATGCACATATTGCAGCCGATACATTCGCGGATATCTTCCTCGCGGCCTTCGTCGATCTTTTGGGGCAGAAACGGATCAGCGATCGAGGGGCGCGCGCCACCGATCAGGTCAAGCACGCCGCGACGGATCATGCCCACCATGGTATCGGGCGATGTGAACCGCCCCACCCCGACCACGGGCTTGTCCGTGACGGATTTCATAAAGTCGATCACCGGCTCGTGGCTGCCTTCGGCGGCGAACCGCGACGGCGCGCAGTCATAGGCGGAATAGTCCATCTTGACGTCGAACAGATCAGGGGCGTCCTTGAGCAGGCCAACCACCTCATGCGCCTCGCTTTCGGCCACTTCGGAGGGTCGCGCGCGCAGTTCCTGCATCGACATCCGCAGCGCCACGGCACAGCGCCCGTGTGTCGCTTCGCGCACGGCGTCCAGCAATTCCTCGACCAGACGCACGCGATTGCGGACCGATCCGCCATAGGCATCGGTGCGGTGATTATAGTCGGGCAGCAAGAACTGATAGGGCAGATAACCCATACCGGCATAGACATAGAGAATATCAAAACCGGCCTGTTCGGCCCGCACCGCCGCATCGGCATGCCATTGGATCAAGGCGCGAATATCCTCTGCATCCATGATCTTTGGGCGTTGCGCGGACATGAACCCCACATGGGTCGGCATCCAAGGCACGCCGGAAGGGCTGAGAGGTGCAATCCGGCTGGTCCGGTTCACCGATGCAGCCCCGCCGTGCCAAAGTTCGATCCCCGCAAGGGCCCCATGGGCATGGACAGCATCGGTCATCAGGGCGTGGGCGCGGATGTCCGCATCATCCCAGATCGTGGCGCAAGGAAACGGGCTGTCGTCAGAAGACGGATCGACCGAGGCCGCTCCGGTGCAGACCACGCCCCAGCCCCCTTCTGCCTTCATCCCGCGAAAGGCCGCACGCACATGCGGGGCCGCATTGGTCATGCCACTGGCGTGTGGCACCTGAAAAAAGCGGTTCTTTGTGGTTTTGGGCCCGATCTTGAGCGGCTGAAACAACGGATCGTACTGGGGATTGCGGGCCAAGACAGTCTCCTTGTTGAATAAACATATCATAAGCTGCGCAAAGAGGCTGCGTCAATCGAAACAGGGCAACATCGGCGTTGCGCCAAAAGGCCCATATTGTACAGTCGTCCAACAACAGCGAGGTGTCGCGATGCCAAACGTCAGAACTGATTTTCCCTATCCTGTGGAAGTGATCGAAAACATTTTTGTTCCGCTCCCCGACGGGACACGGCTGGCCGCCAAGCTGTGGCGTCCAAAAGGCGCAGGCCCCGTGCCTGCCATTCTGGAATACCTGCCCTACCGCAAGCGCGACGGGACGCGTTACCGCGATCAGGGGATGCACGCATATCTTGCAGGACATGGCTATGCCTGCGTCAGGCTCGACATCAGAGGATCGGGAGACAGCGAAGGCCTGATCGACGACGAATATACCGTGCAAGAGCAGTTGGACGGATGCGACGCCATCGCATGGCTGGCCGCACAGGACTGGTGCGACGGTCAGGTGGCGATGATCGGCATCTCCTGGGGCGGTTTCAACGGTTTGCAGATCGCGGCACGGCAGCCTGACGCGCTCAAGACGATCATCACCGTGGGGTCCACCGACGACCGCTATGCCACCGACATCCACTGGATTGGCGGCTGCTTAAGCAAGGATAACTTTGACTGGTCGGCCACGATGATGGCCACCAACGACCTGCCCCCTGATCCCGATGTCGTGGGCGAGAACTGGCGCGCGATGTGGCAGGCGCGGATGGCGCATCAACGGCCATGGATCACCGATTGGCTGCACCACCAGCGGCGCGATGATTTCTGGAAACAAGGGTCGGTCTGCGAGAACTTCAGCGCGATCAAGGTTCCCGTCTACGCGGTGTCGGGCTGGGCGGACAATTATTCCGAAAGCGTTCCGCGCCTGCTTGCCGGTCTGAGCGTGCCACGGCGCGGGCTGATCGGACCTTGGGCGCATTCCTACCCGCATGACGTGACCGTGGAACCCGCGATCGGCTGGCTGCAAGAGGTCGTGCGCTGGTGCGATCACTGGATGAAGGGGCGTGACACCGGCATCATGCAAGAGCCGATGTATCGCGTCTGGATGCAGGACAGCGTGCCACCGGCGACCTGCTACCGCACCCGTCCGGGGCGCTGGGTCGCCGAGGACAGCTGGCCTTCGCCCCGGATCACGATGCGACGCCTGCCGCTTGGCGCGGACGGGCGGTTCAGTGACACCGCAGGGACGCGCAGCATATGCTCGCCCTTGTGGGTTGGCATGAATTCCGGCGAAGTCGGGCGCTATGGCGAAGATGCGGATTGGCCCGGCGACCAGCGCGAAGACGATGGCGGCAGTCTGGTTTTTCTGTCGGACCCGCTACCCGAGGCCGTCGAGATCCTTGGCGCACCGCGGATTGCTTTGCGCTTTTGCTCTGACAAGCCCTTGGCGCTGGTCTCGGCCCGGCTAAACGATGTCCGGCCAGATGGCAGTACGACGCGCGTGGGCCTTGGCCTGCTGAACCTGACCCATCGGGACAGCCATGAACACCCGACCCCCCTTGAACCGGGGCAGGACTATGACGCTGTCGTCGAAATGGATGACATCGCACATCACTTCCCCGCTGGGCACCGGATCGCTGTGGCCTTGTCGACGGTTTATTACCCACTGGTCTGGCCTTCCCCCGAACTGGTGACCTTGACGATCCATTGCGGCGCGTCCGAACTCCAACTGCCGATACGTCCCCCACGTCCCGAGGATGACACGCTACGCCCCTTCGATCCGCCCGAAGAGGCCGCCCAAACGCCCGTTGTGCATCACTCCAGCCCTGCCACAAACCGTCGACGCATCACCCGCGACCTGCTGAATGGCACGATCGTCGTGGATTTCCCGCGCTGGACTTACGCGATGGAGATGACGGATATCGAACAGACCCAAATCTCGACCGGTACTTGCCGCCATGAAATCACCGAAGGCGATCCGTTGAGTGCTGCGACCTATACGGACAACCGCGTTGAAATCCGGCGCAAGGATACCACGATCCTGCACCACTCGACCGGCAGCCTGACCTGTGACGCGACGCATTTCATCGTCCAGATGCAGGTGCGCCTGTCAGAAAACGGACAAGAAGTCTTTGCGCGAGACTGGCATGACCGCATTCCACGTGACATGATCTAGGTGATGACAGCACACACTCCGAAATACCGCCGATACGAGGCCCCCGAACGCCGCGAAATGCTGGTCGAGGCCGGGCTTGCCTGCCTTGCCGACGGCGGTGTCTCGGGCTTTACCATCGACCGGATTTGTGAAGCGGCCGGGGGGGCATCGCGCGGGCTGATTACACATCATTTCGGGTCCAAACAGCAATTGCTGCGCGCCTGCTATGCGACTGCCTATGACCGGATGTTGGGGGCAGCGGCCCCGGGCGGTTCTGCGCAGACCTCATTGACCGAGATGATCGAGGCGCTTTTGTCTGATGACTACACATCCCAAGGCACGCTTCGGGCATGGCTGGCGATGTGGGGCGAGGTGGCCAATGACCCAGACCTAATGCTGGAACACCGACGCTATTATGACCACTATCTGCAGCGCGTGGTGCAGGCGATCCGCGAGGCTTCGGATGGCCGGACTCTTGCGATCTCCGAAGATGCTCTGGCGACACTGTTCATCTCGATGGTGGATGGACTCTGGCTCGAACGCTGCCTGGACCCCGAAAGGCTTTCACGGGCCGACGTCCGGCAGGCCTGTTATGATCTGCTGGAAGCCTTTCTTGGACCGATCCGACCGCAGAATGACTGAGTTCAAGGCAGGCTGAGCGCCCTGTTCCACTGAGCCGTCCGCGATTTCGGGGATCACATCAATTTTTGAACGTCCCTAGCGCTGCATATGGGGAAATGCCAAGACTGGAATTATGCCCGCCGACATCGCATTCTCCTTCGCTCAGCTCACCCGTTCCGCCCGGCGGCACATTCGGGTTTTCCAGATTCACCAGTTTCTGGACCGCTTTGCGATGGGCTTGACGGTGGCAGTTGTCGCGCTCGCCTTGATCGACCGCGGCATGGACCTTTTCCAGATTTCGCTGCTGTTTGGTGTGTATTCAGTCACAACCATGACGATGGAACTGCCCTTTGGCGGTCTGGCTGACAACATCGGCCGCAAGCCCGTCTTCCTGTCTGCGGTCGTTGCAAGCTTGATCTCGCTGGGTCTTTTCCTGTCGTCGAGCGATTTCTATGTTCTGGCATTGTCGTTCGCGTTTATTGGGTTTGGCCGTGCTTTGCGCTCGGGAACACTCGACGCATGGTTTGTTGAGAACTTTGGTGTCATGGCCCCGAACGTCGATATTCAGCCCGCCCTCGCAAAGGCCCAATGGGCAAACGCAATGGGTCTGGCCTTCGGTGCGATCTGCGGGGGCTTGTTGCCCGACGCATTCGGCGCAACCGCAGTCAGGCTAGGGTTCAGCATTTACGATGTCTCCTACGCTGCAAGCTTCATTATGATGACTGTCTTGTTTCTTTACACCCTCTTTGCCATCACAGAAGAGCCGCGCCCGCTGCATCCCAAGGCGCTTTTGCAGGGCTTCACGAACGTTCCTGCCGTGATAAAGGAGGCTGGTTTCCTTGCCTTGAAGCATCCTTCACTGTCGATGCTTTTACTGGCGTTGACGTTGTTTTTGATGGCAACGAACCCGGTCGAAGTATTCTGGCCCACCCACGTCAAGGGTATGCTGAGCGAAGGCTACGCCAATACTGCAATTGGCGCACTGACGGCGATCTACTTTTTCTCAATTGCCTTTGGAGCGTCACTGTCTTCTCGGATCAGTCGGATTTTCAGACGCCGGCACGCGATCACATTATCAGTGATTTTTGCCTGTCTTGCGGCCGTTCAAATCGCGTTGGCGTTACAGGGCAATATCATTGGCTTCGTTGCGATCTTCGTCCTCTACTCGGTCATCTTGGGCGCGAGCGAAACGCCTGCCAGCAGCATTCTGCATGCCTGCGTTGAAAATCGACAGCGGTCTACAATGTTGTCACTGCGCTCACTCCTACAGCAATTGGGGGCTGCACTTGGCTTGATCGTGGCTGGAGCAGTTGCCGAAGTTTACACAACGCCCACCGCGTGGATGGCAGGGGCCACCTTCCTTGTATTTGCACTGCTCCTGATGGGCGTGTTGGCCAGAAGAATGACGTAGCGACATTCGTTTGCTATGCAGCATCACACACAATGGGCTCAAATTGGCCCTGCGCTGCATCTGGCGAACAGACATTCCGACGGTAAAATCAGTCACACGAGGCCCAAAGCCGTGGTTGCTTGGGTGGGGCATGCGACCGGGGATTTCGCACGGGGTGAGGTCAGTTCGGGCGGAAGAGTGCATTCGCGGCGGCCCGGTGCCTAGGTCAGCATAGCGGGACGAAGCGGACGGACAATAATCCAATCCCGATTGAATGCGCGCTCTTGCAGCCTATCCGGCACCGCCTTCAAGCCAGTCGCGCGCCCGGACATCCGGAATTAACTCTTCGAGCCGCGCGCGATAAAGCGCGAGTTCTTCGTCGGAAAGCTTTCCATCCCATTTCTTGGAACTGGCAGAGTCAAAGAAGTTCGCGTCATTTTTCCAGAACCCCGTGCCGCCCACCGGCGCATAGTCGGCTGCCTTGGCCTTCATCGCGCCAAAAGCTGTGGCCTTGGCCACCTTGTCGATCACGCTGGCACTCGCTTCGATCCCTGCCGCGGCTGCCAATGCCGCGACCGTGCCCCGACCGTCACGAACCATGTCGGAATAATGGAATACCTTGAGATCAGGCAACCTACCGGAAAGCACCGTATTGGTATAGTGTATCGCCATCGTCATCAGGGTCTCTTGGCCAAAGTTGTCGCAATCCGACACGTTGCTGACATAGGCACGGATTGAGCGCGGGACGGGCCATTTATACAGATCGTCATCACTGGCTTCGCTCCTGTTGGCGGTATGTTTTCGCAAGGAAAAAAAGACGTCTAGCGGGTGGCGATAAACGGCAATAACCGTAACGCCCTCCCAGATCGG
>NZ_JANQTS010000049.1 GCF_030731595.1 Yoonia sp. | reverse complement strand
GTTTCGGCCTTGATGGCGGCGAAAGCCTGATCCCCGCGATGGAGCAGATCATCAAGCGCGGCGGTCAGCTAGGCATTGACGAAATCATCATCGGCATGCCCCACCGCGGGCGTTTGTCGGTGCTGGCGAACGTGATGGAAAAACCCTACCGCGCGATTTTCAACGAATTCCAAGGTGGGTCTTTCAAACCCGAAGATGTGGACGGGTCAGGCGACGTGAAATATCACCTGGGTGCCTCCTCCGACCGTGCGTTTGATGACAACTCGGTTCACCTGTCCCTGACGGCGAATCCTTCGCACCTTGAAGCGGTGAACCCCGTCGTGCTGGGCAAGGTCCGCGCCAAGCAGGACCAGAAGAACGACAAGGACCGCACCCGCGTCATGGCGATCCTGTTGCATGGCGATGCGGCCTTTGCGGGTCAGGGCGTTGTGGCCGAAGGCTTCGGTCTGTCCGGCCTCAAGGGGCACCGGACCGGCGGTACGATGCATATCGTGGTGAACAACCAGATCGGTTTCACGACCGCCCCGCACTTCAGCCGCTCCAGCCCCTACCCCACCGATATCGCGCTGATGGTCGAGGCGCCTATTTTCCACGTCAACGGCGACGATCCCGAGGCCGTGGTCCATGCCGCCCGTGTGGCGACCGAATTCCGCCAGAAGTTTCACAAGGATGTGGTGCTGGATATCATCTGCTACCGCCGCTTTGGTCACAACGAAGGCGACGAGCCGATGTTCACCAACCCGGTCATGTACAACAAGATCAAAAAGCAAAAGACGACGCTGACGCTTTACACCGAACGGCTGGTCAAAGACGGGCTGATCCCTGAAGGCGAGATCGAAGACATGAAGGCCGCCTTTCAGGCGCACCTGAACGAGGAGTTCGAGGCCGGCAAGAACTTCAAACCCAACAAGGCCGACTGGCTGGATGGCAAGTGGTCCCATCTGGATCGCAAGGACGACAACTATCAGCGCGGAGTGACTGCGATAGAGGATGCGACCTTCAACGCAATCGGCGAAGCCTTGTCCAAAGCGCCCGAAAACTTTGCGCTGCACAAGACCGTCGCACGCCTGCTGGAAAGCAAGGCGCAGATGTTCGAAACCGGCGAAGGCATTGATTGGGCAACAGGCGAGGCGCTGGCCTTCGGGTCACTGCTGACCGAAGGCTATCCGGTACGCCTGTCCGGTCAGGATTGTACGCGCGGCACATTCAGCCACCGCCATTCGGGTCTGATCAATCAAGACAACGAAGACCGCTACTACCCTCTCAACCACATCCGCGAGGGGCAGGCCCAGTATGAGGTCATCGACAGCATGCTGTCGGAATATGCAGTGCTTGGCTTTGAATACGGCTATTCACTTGCCGAACCCAACGCGCTGACCCTGTGGGAGGCGCAGTTTGGTGATTTCGCCAATGGCGCGCAGATCATGTTCGACCAGTTCATCAGTTCCGGCGAAAGCAAATGGCTGCGGATGTCCGGCCTCGTCTGCCTTCTGCCGCACGGGTACGAAGGACAGGGCCCCGAACATTCCTCGGCCCGTCTGGAACGGTTCCTGACCATGTGCGGCGGCGACAACTGGATCGTGGCCAACTGCACGACACCGGCCAACTACTTCCACCTGCTGCGCCGCCAGTTGCACCGGACCTATCGCAAACCGCTGATCCTGATGACGCCCAAGTCATTGTTGCGGCACAAGATGGCCGTGTCCAAGCGCGAAGAATTCACCGTTGGATCATCTTTCCACCGCGTTCTCTGGGACGATGCGCAGCACGGCAATTCCGACACCAAACTGGTCGCGGATGACAAGATTAAGCGCGTGGTTATGTGTTCGGGCAAAGTCTACTACGACCTGCTGGAAGAACGCGATGCACGCGGGATCACGGATGTCTACCTGCTCCGCTTCGAACAATTCTATCCCTTCCCGGCACAATCCGCCGTCAAGGAACTCGAGCGGTTCAAGAACGCCGAAATGGTCTGGTGTCAGGAGGAACCGCGCAATCAAGGCGCATGGTCCTTTATCGAACCCAATATCGAATGGGTGCTGACACGGATCGGCGCCAAACACACACGGCCTGTCTATGCAGGGCGCGCGGCCTCGGCCAGCCCTGCCACCGGCCTTGCCAGCAAACATAAAGCAGAACAAGCAGCCCTCGTGAACGATGCGCTGACCATCGAAGGAACAAAGCAATGAGCACCGAAGTCCGCGTCCCCACCCTTGGCGAATCCGTGACCGAGGCCACTGTCGCCACATGGTTCAAGAAACCGGGCGATGCTGTGGCCGTCGACGAAATGCTCTGCGAGCTGGAAACCGACAAGGTCACAGTCGAGGTGCCAAGCCCCGTCGCTGGCACCCTGTCCGAAATCGTGGCCGCCGAAGGCGAAACCGTGGGCGTTGACGCATTGCTGGCGCAGATCGCCGAAGGCGACGCCGCCCCCGCACCCAAAGCGGAAACGCCGAAAGAAGAACCCAAAGCAGAGGCTGAGGCCCCCGCACCCCAAACAAAGGGAAGGGACGTTGAAGACGCCCCGTCAGCCAAAAAACTGATGGCCGAGAATAACCTGTCGGACGTGCAAGGCACCGGCAAAGACGGGCGCGTGATGAAAGAGGACGTGCTGAATGCTTTGGCCGCCCCTGCCCCTGCGCCGGTCGCCACACCACGCGCACCCGTATCTGCAAATCAGGCCGACCGCGAAGAGCGGGTGAAGATGACCCGTCTGCGCCAGACCATCGCCAAGCGTTTGAAAGACAGCCAGAACACCGCCGCCATGCTGACCACCTATAACGAGGTCGACATGACCGAGGTGATGGCCCTGCGCGACGAATACAAAGACCTGTTCTTGAAGAAACACGGCGTAAAACTGGGCTTTATGTCTTTCTTCACCAAGGCCTGCGTGCATGCGCTGAACGAAGTGCCAGAGGTCAACGCCGAAATCGACGGTACCGACATCGTCTACAAGAACTATGTCAACATGGGGATCGCTGCGGGTACACCCACGGGCCTTGTGGTGCCGGTGATTAACGACGCCGACCAGATGTCATTCGCGGCCATTGAAAAGGCCATTGCCGCCATGGGTGCCAAAGCCCGCGACGGCAAACTGAGCATGGCCGAAATGCAAGGCGGCACCTTCACGATCTCGAACGGTGGCGTCTACGGCTCGCTCATGTCCTCGCCCATCCTGAACCCCCCGCAGTCGGGTATCCTTGGGATGCACAAAATCCAGGACCGCCCGATGGCGATCGGCGGGCAGGTCGTGATCCGCCCGATGATGTATCTGGCGCTGTCCTACGACCACCGGATCGTGGATGGCAAAGGGGCGGTGACGTTCCTTGTGCGGGTGAAAGAAGCGCTCGAGGACCCTCGGCGTTTGTTGATGGACCTCTAATGCAACAGAGGGCGGCGCACGGACCTCGGGGTGGGCGCTGCGACGTGGAAACTTGGCAAATCATGGCATGTAAATGCGACGATGCGGCAAGTTGCTCCGCCGCAAAAGCGCCCTCCACGTGGGGGAGGACCGGGCGCTACCCGGCAGGCCGGGCGGATTTATTGCTAGTGGATCGCATCTTCAAGATATAAACGGCAAGGTAAATTCACATACGTTACTGTGACACAAAGGAATTCCTATGACTCCCGAACTCCAATACCTCGTTTACGGCGTCATTCTCCTGATCGCCCATACGCTGGTCCAAGCCACTTTCAGCGATCTGAGCAAAGGCCTTGGCTGGGCACTCGGTCCGCAGGACGAAAAACGCGACCAGAATGTCGTCGCCGCCCGCATCGAACGGGCACTGCGCAACTATCTGGAAACCTTCCCGGCCTTTATCGCCCTCGCGCTGATCCTATCCGTGACCGGACTGGGCAACGCCACATCCGCACTTGGTGCAGCAGTCTGGTTCTGGGCGCGTATCGCTTACATTCCCGCCTATGCCTCCGGCGTCCCGCTGATCCGCTCCGTCGCGTGGTTCGCATCCCTCTTTGGTCTAGCCATGATGATCGTGCCGTTGTTCTGATATGACCCCCGAACTCACAGTCCTTGCCCTCGCGGGCCTCCTCCAAGGCGTGCAATACGTCCTTATGGCCGTCCCTGCCAATATCGAACTGGGCGTGGCCAAGACATTGTCGCCGCGTGATCCCGCCCGCCTTGGTCAGCCGCTGCTTGATCAGGTCAGCCCCAAGACGGGCCGCCTTTTTCGCGCGCTCAACAACCATTTCGAAGGGCTGATCCTGTTCACTCTTGCCGTGGTCGTCGTCACTTTGGGTGACAAGGGCACCGGCCTGACCGCCGCCTGCGCTTGGACCTATCTCGGCGCCCGGATCCTTTATGTCCCCGCCTATTACTTCGGCCTTGCCCCTTGGCGGTCGCTGATCTGGGCGGTGGGATTCCTCGCAACCCTGCTGATGATAGTGTCAGCGCTGATTTGAAATTGTACGTACAGGTTCTGTACAGCTTCTGTACTGAATCTTGCACCTGATAGGAGACCCCCATGTCCAGCTATGATGTCATCGTAATCGGTGCCGGCCCCGGCGGCTATGTCTGCGCCATTCGCTGCGCCCAACTGGGCATGAAAGTGGCTTGCGTCGAAGGCCGCGCCACGCTTGGCGGCACCTGCCTGAACGTGGGCTGCATACCTTCCAAGGCGATGCTGCACGCGACCCATATGCTGCACGAGGCGGAACATAATTTCGCCTCTATGGGCCTGAAGGGCAAAGCCCCGTCGGTCGACTGGAAACAGATGCTGACCTATAAGGACGAAACGATTGCCCAGAACACTGGTGGCATTGAATTTCTGTTCAAAAAGAACAAGGTAGACTGGATAAAAGGCTGGGCCAGCATCCCCGCAGCGGGCAAGGTCAAGGTCGGTGACGACGTCC
>NZ_JANQTS010000048.1 GCF_030731595.1 Yoonia sp. | reverse complement strand
GCAGGGCAGCAGGGCGTGTCGGTCGCCTTCGATCTGGCGACCCATCGCGGTTATGACAGCGACCACCCAAGGGTCGAGGGCGATGTCGGCAAGGCGGGCGTGGCGATTGATAGCGTCGAGGATATGAAGATCCTGTTCGACGGCATCCCGCTGGATCAGGTTTCGGTTTCGATGACGATGAACGGCGCGGTTATCCCGATCCTCGCCAATTTCATCGTCGCCGGAGAAGAGCAGGGGCATCCCCGCTCGGTGCTGTCCGGGACGATCCAGAACGATATCCTCAAGGAATTCATGGTGCGGAATACCTACGTCTATCCGCCCGAACCTTCGATGCGGATCATCGCCGATATCATCGAGTATACGACCGCCGAGATGCCGAAATTCAACTCGATCAGTATCAGCGGCTACCACATGCAAGAGGCTGGCGCGAACCTTGTGCAGGAACTGGCCTATACGCTGGCGGACGGGCGCGAATATGTGCGCACCGCCATCGCGCGCGGCATGGATGTGGATCAGTTTGCCGGACGGCTCAGTTTCTTTTTCGCCATCGGCATGAACTTCTTTATGGAAGCCGCCAAACTGCGTGCCGCCCGCCTGCTCTGGTCGCGGATCATGGCAGAGTTTGAACCCAAAGACCCCAAGTCATCGATGCTGCGGACCCATTGCCAGACATCCGGTGTCAGCTTGCAAGAACAGGACCCTTACAACAACGTGATCCGCACCGCATACGAGGCGATGAGCGCGGTTCTGGGCGGCACGCAATCGCTGCACACCAATGCGCTGGACGAAGCGATTGCCCTGCCCACCGAATTCAGCGCGCGCATCGCCCGCAACACGCAGTTGATCCTGCAAGAAGAGACGGGCGTGACCCATGTGGTCGATCCGCTGGCAGGGTCCTACTATGTCGAAAGCCTGACGCATGAGTTGGCCGAAAAGGCATGGGCCCTGATCGAAGAGGTCGAAGAGATGGGCGGGATGACCAAGGCCGTTGCCTCTGGCATGCCCAAGCTGCGGATCGAGGAAACCGCCGCCAAGCGGCAGGCGGCGATTGATCGCGGCACCGAAGTGATCGTTGGCGTCAACAAGTATCGCAAGGACAAGGAAGACCCGATCGATATTCTTGATATCGACAATAACGCCGTGCGCGAAGGTCAGATCAAGCGGCTGACCGCCACCAAGGCCGCCCGCGATCCCGCTGCCTGTGATGCGGCATTGGCCGAAGTTACGCGCCGCGCCACCGAGGGCGGCAACCTTTTGGAGGCCGCAATCGCAGCATCGCGCCAGCGCGCCACAGTCGGAGAAATCAGTATGGCCATGGAAAAAGCATTTGGACGGCACCGCGCCGAAGTGAAAACCTTGGCGGGTGTCTATGGCGCCGCTTACGAAGGCGATGAGGGTTTCGCGGCCATTCAGGCCAGCGTCGAAGCCTTTGCCGAGGAAGAAGGGCGCAGGCCGCGCATGCTGGTCGTCAAGATGGGCCAGGACGGGCACGACCGGGGGGCCAAAGTGATCGCGACAGCCTTCGCCGATATCGGCTTTGACGTGGACGTAGGCCCCTTGTTCCAGACCCCCGCAGAGGCCGCGCAGGATGCCATCGACAACGATGTGCATGTGATCGGGATCAGCAGCCAAGCGGCAGGGCACAAGACGCTTGCCCCCAAACTGGTGCAAGCGCTGAAGGATGCGGGAGCAGACGATATCCTGGTCATTTGCGGCGGCGTGATCCCGCAGCAGGACTATCAGTTCCTTTATGACAACGGGGTCAAGGCGATCTTTGGTCCCGGCACCAATATCCCCAAAGCCGCCAACGATATCCTTGGCTTGATCCGCGCGGCACGCAGCTAGTTTCTTTCGAGCTTAAATATCCCCGCCGGAGGCTCCGGGGCCCGCAGCAGGGGGCAAAGCTGCAAGATGATCTCTTCACCTTGCGGCGCAAAACTGCTTTGCTCAGCATGACGGATCAAAAGGTGCCCCATGCTTGTACTCGATCATCTGGCCGTGGCCTGCGAAACGCTGTCGGAAGGGACCGCTTGGGTCGAAGCGCAGCTTGGCGTGCCGCTGCAAAAGGGCGGACAGCATCCGCGTTATGGCACGCATAACACGCTGCTGGGGCTGGCGGACGGGCTTTATTTCGAAGTGATCGCAAAAGAACCGGGGGCGGTGCCCGAGGCTGGCCATTGCTGGTTCGGGCTGGATGCCTTCACGGGGCCACCCCGACTGGCCAACTGGATTTGCCGGACGGATGATCTGGCGGCAGAACTGGCAATAGCACCCCCATCCGCAGGGCCGCCGCGCGCGCTGACCCGAGGCGATCTGTCTTGGCAGATCACTGTCCCCGATGACGGCAGCTTGCCTTATGGTGGCGGTTTTCCGACGCTGATCCAATGGGCAGAAGGCACCCGCCACCCTGCGACACGCTTGCCCGATAGCGGCTGCAGGCTCATCGGGTTCGAGGTCACGCATCCAGAGGCGCAAGCGCTTGCAGGTATGATGGACTTGGCTGACCCTCGGGTGACGCTCCGGACCGGCCCGTTCAGCCTGCGTGCAACTTTCGACACCCCCCATGGCCCGCGTGTGCTGGAATGATCCGGCCTGCCACACCGCAGGATGCGCCGCAGATTGCCGCGATCTGGAACCATGCGATCCGCGAGACAACGATCACCTTTAATCCGGTCGAAAAATCGGCGGCAGAGGTGGCAGAGCTGACCGCCCGCGCCTGTCTTGTCTGGGAGGAGGCAGGGCGCGTCTTGGGCTTTGCCCGTTATTTCCAGTTTCGGGGTGGTGAGGGCTACCGCTATACGGTCGAGCATACGATCATGCTGCACGCCGATGGGCATGGTCAGGGCGGAGGGCGTCAGCTCATGACCGCCCTTTGTGCCGATGCCAAGGCGGCTGGCATGCATACGATGTTTGCCGGATGCAGCGCCGAAAACCCCGGCGCTGTGGCCTTTCATGCCAGAATGGGCTTTCAAGAGGTTGCAAGACTGCCCGAAGTCGGGTTCAAGTTTGGCCGTTGGATTGATTTGGTTTTGATGCAAAAGACGCTTTGAAGGACGGACATATGTCGATTTGGACCCGCATGGCCGAGGCAATCGCCGCACTCGCCAAGGGCGAGGGACTGTCTGCCGTTTTTGAAAAGCTGCGGGCGACGCCGGACCGGACTGTAGCCTTCGCCATCGCCGTGATCGCGCTTGGTGCCAAGATGGCCAAGGCCGATGGCACTGTCACCAAGGACGAGGTCGTGGCGTTCCGCGAGGTTTTCGTTCTGCCCCGCGCAGAAGAGGCCAATGCCGCCCGTGTCTTTAACCTCGCGCGGCAGGACGTCGCGGGGTATGACCTTTATGCCCGCCGCATCAAGGCGATGTATGGTGATGATGACGCTCCTTTGTGCGATCTGCTGGAAGGTCTGTTCCACATCGCCATGGCCGATGGGGTCTATCACCCAAAAGAGGATGATTTCCTGCACAACGTCGCCACGATTTTCGGCTTTGACGAACGCCGTTTTCGCACGATCCGGGCGCAGTTCGTGGCCGAGGCCGACCGCGACCCCTATGACGTTCTGGGTGTTGATCCTGATGCCCCGATGGAAGAGGTGCGTGCCGCCTGGCGCGCTCTGGTCCGCGAAACCCATCCCGATCGCATGATGGCGCGCGGCGTCCCCGAAGAGGCTGTGAAACTGGCCGAGCGCCGCTTGGTCGCGATCAACCGTGCGTGGGAAGATATCCAAGGCGCAGGCGGGTGAGAATTGCCACCTATAATGTCGAATGGTTCGACGGTCTTTTTGACCGCAAGGGCAGATTGTTCGACGACGGCAGATGGTCCGGTCGCTGGGATGTGACGACGGCCCAGCAGACAGAAGGCCTTGGCATCGTCTTTTCCGCGTTGGATGCCGATGCGGTGATGATCATCGAGGCCCCTGACAGTAGCCTGCGCCGTGACGGGCGTGTGGCCTTGCGCAATTTTGCCGAACGGTATGGCCTGCGCGCGCGCGAGGCGATCACGGGCTTCACCAACGATACCCAGCAAGAGATCGCGCTGCTTTATGATCCTGATGTGGTGGATGCGGTGCATGACCCCAAGGGCGATGACGCCGTGCCTGCCTTCAATTCCCAGATCGAAATGGATGTGGATATCGACAGCCACCCCGAACCTATCCGCTGGTCCAAGCCGCCGCTCGAAGTGGCTATGAGAACCCCCAACGGCCCGCTGCGCCTGATCGGGGTTCATGCCAAATCCAAAGCACCCCACAGCGCGCGCAACAATGCCGAGGCCATTCGCAACGCGATCCAAAACAGACGCAAACAACTGGCCCAATGTATTTGGCTGCGCAAACGTGTAACCCAGCACCTCGAAGCCGGCGACGACCTGATCGTTCTGGGCGATTTCAACGATGGACCGGGGCTGGACGAATATGAAAGCCTGTTCGGGCGCTCAAGCATCGAGATCGTCTTGGGAGAAGGCGAGGCGATCCGCATGTTTGATCCGCATGCGCAGATGGCGCTGGGCCGCCGTGTGGGGGCCATGCCGACCACCGCGCGGTTCAAGCGCAAAGGGCAGCCCTATCTGCAGGCCTTGCTGGACTATGTGATGGTGTCCCCGGGTCTGCGGGACAAAGATCCTCGGTGGCAAATCTGGCATCCTTTCGACCATCCGGACTGCTACGCGGATCAGACCCTGCGCGAGGCACTCTTGCTCGCCTCCGACCACTTCCCTGTCGTGCTTGATATTAACCTATGAATTGAAATTCACAGCCGGCGTTCCTATCTATCGGTCATGAAACAGATCGCCGTTCTTACACTTGCCCTTGGATTGACTGTCGCACCCGCCATCGCGCAGGAGCAAAGCGAGACTGAAGTCGACGATGGCTTCAGCCTTATGGAAGAAGGCGCGCGTATGCTGATGCGTGGCCTGATGGCCGAGATGGAACCGGCAATCGACGAATTGCGCGATAGCTTCGAAGAGATGGGGCCAGCCTTTGCAGAGTTCGCCCGGTCAGTCGGGCCCGCTTTCGCCGAACTGCTCAACCAGGTCGATGATTTCCGCAACTATGAGCCGCCAGAGTTCATGCCCAACGGCGACATCATCATCCGACGCAAGCCCGCCGCTCCCCTCTGGGAGCCGGACCCCGAAACCGGCGAAATCGAACTATAGGCGCGCGATACCGTCGTGCTATCAGTCAGCTGCGGTGGTTTGACCCCGATACCAAAGGTTTTCCCGTTTTGGTGAAATAGGCGTGATATCAGACAGGATCTCTGGCTGAACGCCTTCCACGTCACCTGATGTGCCTTCGAACGATATTGTATTCGATTGCACCAGCTTAACGGTTCTTTTCGTTGGCTGGATGGCCGTAACCTCGACGGTGTCTTCTTCATCATCGGCGGTGGCAAGGACTGGCAGATCATCGGCATCAATCGCGTCGGACTGTTCGGACCCTGCGCTCAATTTGATGACGACAATCGCTGTATTGTCCTGATCGGGATCTTCAAGCTGGCGAACCTCGTTCAGAAGTGCGTTGGCAATATCAACCGCCTTGTCATTCTGGGCGCGCTTCAAGGTTCTTGCAATGACGCTATTCGACAGGAATTGCAGGCCATCACTGGCCGCGATGACGATGTCATCGGGAAGCAGCGCGATTGGCCGGGTGGGGCAGTCAATTCTTTCGATCTTGCCACCGGATATCGCCGAGGTCAGTGTATTGCGGTCAGGATGATCGCGACCGACCTCTTCGGACATCGCACCCGTTTTGACCATCATGTCAATCTGCGGGGCCATTGAATGGTCTTTGTTCAACTGCCGCAAAGCGCCGTGGCGGAACAAAAGAAGAGGCGAGTCGCCGATAGATACCCAATAAAGTTTGTCGCGGCGAATGACCGTCGCTAGCAAGGTTGATCCCATACCATAAGTCTCGTCATGGGATTCGATATGGTCGGTCACGCGCTTGTTTGCGGCTTCGGCGGCGTCTTGCAGCGTCGCGGGAATGTTGACGTTGCCTTCCTCAAGCAACTTCTCTTTCATCTTGAGTTGCGCGAATGTCTCGGACATCACGAGGGTACTTGCGAGGCTCCCTGAATTGTGCCCGCCCATACCATCTGCCAGAACCGCAAAACCTGTCCGCTGACCAAGAGGAAAGCTTGAAACGAGACTGTCTTCCTGGTTGTTTCGGGCACCTTTGAAAGCAACGGTCGCTACATCAAAGTCGAGTGCTTCAACATGCACTGATTTACTGTCTAACATCACTGAACTTCACCTAAGTCATACGGTTACAAATAACGCTCGATTTCATAATACAGCCTAATTGACGCTGCTGATAAGTAGAAAGCTAGCAGATTGTGGCTGAAATTCGACTTTTGTCTGTCAGAATGGCGTTTGTTCATATTGAGTTCATCTAAATTGCGTTTTGGCCGGAATTTTTGGAAACAATATTGATAATAAAACGTGCATTGTTGATAAGTTCAGGCGCGCGTATCTTGGTCCAAGACACATCGCAGACACAATTCAGGGGGCAGATTCGTGCGCTATTCGGTGGTTCGATTCGCTTTACCGGCGGACTGGACGAATTGCACATCGCCCGTTGCATCCAGCGCCAGCACCAGCGCCGCAAAGCGCGCTTCGGCCACTTCCCCGAACAGCGGGCGCGCGTGCTCTGTCAGTCGCAAGGTCAGTTCGCGGGTCTTTGGTTTCCATTTGAGGGCGCCGGGCTGTTCATCTGCTGTCAACCAGAGCATCGCACCCAGCCGCATGGCTTTGCCCAAAATCTCTGCTTCTTTGATCTGTGCCTCATCCAGCATTGCAAAAAGCGGTGTAAAACGCGAGTTTGCGGGTTTGCTTGAATAGCGGTTCATCAGGGCCAGACCTAACAACACCCGTTCATAGTGCTTCAGCCCCCCCAGATTGGCGCGCGTCGCGTTGTCGAAAGTCACTTCCGCGCGATAATCGGGATGCGCGCGCCAGCTGACATCATGCAACAGGCAGGCCGCCTTGATGATCCGTTTGCGCTGCCAGTTGGCCCTTGGAAACAGAGGCTTTACAAAATCATAAAGGACGCGGCCAAAGCCCGGCAGGCGCGCATCTTTCGCTTCGACAAAGCGGCACGCCTCGATCAGGGGGTCCCGTTCGCGCAATTCGCGTGGCATTTGTTCATAAAGCATCCCTTCGCGGATGCCGTAGGACGACACGGCCACGTCCTTTGGCTTGAAGGTGCGCATCAGTTCTTTGAGGACGATAGAGGCCAGCGGCACCAGTGACATCCGGCTGTCCGAGATATTGCACCGGTTGCGGAGATCCTGCAGGTCAGACTTGTGGATATACTCGGCTGTCTTTGATATCTGGCGCGCTGACATGCGATATTCATGCAGCACTGTGAGCGGATAGGCCCGCCGTTCCATATCGACCCGCGCAATGGCACGCCATGAGCCGCCGACAAGGAACAGGCGCATACCCGTTTCAAAACCCATCTCTTCGTGCAGTTGCGCCATCGTTTCGCGCACATAGGCTTTGACGGCCTTCCTGCCGCCTTTGATTTCCATCAGCTTGAGCGGGCCAAGCGCCGAGGTCACACGTTGCCCCACGCGCCCGTCTGCAAGGTCGGCAAGTTCCATCGACGACCCGCCGATGTCACAGACCAGCCCGTAGCTTCCGGGCCAACCCAGCAGAACCCCTTGGGCGGACAGGCGCGCCTCTTCCTTGCCGTCGATGATCCACAGCTTGATACCGGTTTCGCGCAAGACCTCTTCACGAAACGCCTGACCGTCGGACGCTTCGCGCACGGCGGCAGTGGCCACGGCTGTCAACGGCAAGATCCCCATGCCCTCTGCAAGGGCTGCAAACCGCCGGATTGCGGACAGCGCGCGCACGCGCCCTTCGGGGTTCAGATGTCCGGTTTGGGTCAGCCCCGCGCCCAAAGCACACATGATCTTTTCGTTGTAGAAATAGGCTGGCGAACGGGCCGCCCCGTCAAATACCACCAGACGCACAGAGTTGGAGCCCACGTCGATCACACCCACCCGGCTGAGCCCTTTTGCGGCGGCATCATCAAACAGCGGGCGACCAAACGGCCCCCAGTCGATTGTCTGTGGTTCTTGTGTTTGTGTCATGCGGTCCCCGGGCGGCTTGCGTCCGAAGGTATCAATCAATCATCGGTATGGGTCAACTGCGGAACGTCCGATGCCCCCGCCGACCCGCGCCCCGAGAGCGACGGATTTTCCATAAAGAAGCGGTGGCAGTTGAATGCAAATGCGCCTTCTTCGATGGTCGCGCGGGTAAAGCTGCCGTCGGCGGCCATGACCCAGCTTTGCGCAACGTCAGCCATGTTTGCTGCCATGACCTGACTGACAATCTGTGCCTTGACTGTCGCGTTCTTAATCTCGACCAGCGTTTCAACGCGCCGGTTCAGGTTGCGCCCCATCCAGTCTGCCGAACTGATATAGACCTTTGCCTTTTTCGAAGGCAGGTCGCTGCCATTGCCGAAACACACGATCCGCGAGTGTTCCAGGAACCGCCCGACAATGGATTTCACGCGGATATTCTCGGACAGCCCTTTGACCCCGGGTCGCAGCCCGCAAATGCCGCGCACCACAAGGCTGATCTTTACGCCTGCCTGACTTGCCGCATAAAGCGCGTCGATCACGTCCTCTTCGATCAGCGAATTCATCTTGGCCCAGATCATCGCAGGTTTGCCCGCTTGCGCGTTTTCGGCCTCTGCCGCGATCCGGTCCAGCAGCGTTTGCTTGAGCGTGAGCGGCGAGATGCACAGGCTCTCGAGCCCTTCGGGCTGCGCATAGCCGGACAGATAGTTGAAGACCTTGGTCGCGTCCCGTCCCAACTTTGCGTCACAGGTAAACAGGCTCAGATCGGTATAGATCCGCGCTGTGATCGGGTGATAATTGCCGGTGCCGAAATGGGTGTAGGTTACCAGTTTGTCGTCCTCGCGCCGGACGACGGTGCTGATCTTGGCGTGGGTCTTGTATTTCAGAAAGCCATAAACCACATGCGCGCCCGCACGCTCCAGCCGCCGCGACTGGCGGATGTTTGCGGCCTCGTCAAAGCGGGCCTTGAGTTCGACCAAGGCCGTCACGGATTTGCCGTCTTCGGCGGCTTCGCAAAGAGCTTCGACAATCGGTGATTTCTTGGAGGTCCGGTAAAGTGTTTGCTTGATCGCCACGACATTTGGGTCACGTGCTGCCTGGGTCAAAAAGCGCACGACCATGTCGAAGGTCTCATACGGGTGGTGCAGCAGCATGTCCTTTTGCTTGATCGCTGCGAACATGTCGCCATCGTGGTCCTGCACGCGTTCCGGCACGCGCGGCGAAAAGGGAGGCCAAAGCAGATCGGGGCGGTTTTCCAGCACCAGTTCACCAAGGTCGGCAATCCCGATCAGGCCATCGACCTCGACCACGGTTTCTTCGGTCACGTGCAATTCGGACATGATGAGTGTCTTGAGCGCACTTGGCGCATTGGCCGAGAGCTTCAGGCGCACAACTTCGCCGCGCCGCCGCCGCTTGAGCGCGGTCTCGAATTCGCGCACCAGATCTTCGGCCTCTTCTTCGAGTTCCAGATCACTGTCGCGCAGGACCTTGAAGGCGCAATTGCCCTTGATCCTGTAGCCCGGAAACAGCCGGGTGATATTCAGCAACAGCAGTTCTTCCAGCGGCAAAAAGCGCTGGCCGGTGTCCGAGGGGACCACCACGAAACGGTCGATCTGTGCAGGGACCGGCAAGAGGGAACGGAGTTGCCGTTTGTCACTGGGCCGTTCCAGTTGCAGCGCAAGGGCAAAGCCTTCGTTGGGCAGGAATGGAAACGGGTGTGCGGGGTCGATGGCGAGGGGTGAAAGGACCGGAAAAACCTGATCGATAAAGACATCTTCGAGATAGGTGACATCTTCTTGGGTCAGTTCATCGCGGGTCAGAATATGGATGTCCTGTGCGGCCATTTCGGCATGCAGGGTCACAAACACCTCTTGCTGCCGTGTCATCAACCTGCGCGCGTCGGCGTCGATCAGGACAAGCTGTTCGGCGGGGCTCAGGCCATCTAGCCCGGGTGTTGTGTTGCCGGCATTGGCCAGCTCGCGCAGGCCCGCGACGCGGACTGTGTAGAATTCGTCCAGATTTGTGGCCGAGATCGACAGGAACCGCAGCCGTTCCAGCAGCGGCACTCGCGGGTTTTCCGCCTCTTCCAGCACGCGCCAGTTAAAGCCCAGCCAGCTGAGTTCTCGGTTCACGAAGCGCGCAGGCGTTTCGAGGTCGATGTCGAGCGTCGAAGGGGCCGGATAGTCCCCGTCAAGGAAATCTGCGTTGGTCATGGGGCCTTTTGTACCGCCTTTGTTGCGGTTCTATGACAAGTATTGCGGTGTCAGCTTGCCTTGTCCAGCAGGTCGGCAGCCAGTGCTTTGTTAATCTTGCGCCCCTCCGCCAAAGCAGCAGCGTCCAGCCTTGCGACGATGTCGGCGGCTGCGGCAAAGGAACGTTCGATCCTTTTGGCAAGGTAACCGACCAGATCGGCCTTTGGTATGATCTGGCGGTCTGCAAAAAGCTTCATGATCAGCGCAGACAGCAGGGCGTCATCGGGGTTGGCGATCTGTGTGACGGTCGCAGCCTGCATCCGGCTTGCGAGATCGGGCAATGTGATCGGCCAGCGGCTGGGCGGTGTTTCGGCGGTCAGCAAGAGTGTCCCGCCGGTGCTGCGCAAATGGTTGTGCAGGTGGAACAGCGCCTCTTCCGCGCTTTGCGGCAGCTGCTCCATATCCTCGATGATGACGGTTTGTGCAGGTGTCCGGAAATCAGCGGGCAGATCGGCCGCTGCCAGCAACACCCCATCGTTTTGCGACAGGAATATGCCTGCCAGATGGCTTTTCCCGCAGCCTTTTGGCCCGGTCAGGACCAGCTTGCGCTCTGGCCATGTGTCGGGGGCGCAAAGCATCGCATAGGCCTGTGCATTCGCCTCTGACACAAAGAAATCATCAGGCCCAAGCGCGACACCAGTCGGCCAGTCGAATGCAAGCTGGTTTGCCATTTAGTCGCCCTTGGACTGGCCGCGATACAGCAAACTGTCTTTGTAGCGCCCCAAGGCATAGCGGGTGACCACGCCGATCACCGCTGCAATCGGCACAGCAACCAGCATACCCACGAAGCCGAAAAGCGATCCAAAGACCGAGAGTGCAAAAAGCAGCCAGACAGGGTGAAGGCCCACAGAGCCTCCTACCAGTTTGGGCGTGAGGATATTGCCTTCAAGAAACTGCCCCAGACCAAAGATCCCCGCCACGATCCCGATCCGCAGCCAGTTGGTCGCGTAAGACACCGTATCACCGTCCGCTAGCTCGACCGAGCCCCAGAACTGGAACAGCGCCAGACCAACGGCCAGAATACCGCCCACAAGCGCGCCTACATAGGGAATGAAAGTAATCAGCCCGGCGATAAAGCCCACGATCAGGCCAAAATTCAGCCCCGCCAGCATCAGGGCTACCGCATAGTAGGTGCCCAAGATCAGGCAGACCGTACCTTGCCCGCGAATGAACGATGCGAGGGTCGCATCAATATCGCGCGCCAGCGTGCGGATCGTTTCAACATGATCGCGCGGGAGCATATCGTCGATCTTGGCGGTCATATTGTCCCAATCAAGCAGCATGTAGATGGTCACGACAGGCACGACGACCAGCAGGACGAGAATATTGATCAGGCCAAGCGCCGAAGTCAGGATTCCGTTGACCAACTCGCCGCCTTTGGACTGGATGGTTTCACCGATCGCCAGGAGTTGCTGGCGGATCGTGCTATCGGCATCCATCAGTTGGGGAAAGCGGTCGGTCAGGCCGGCCTGCAAGCGGCCAAACAGCTCTGGCGCGGTGTTGATCAACGATGAAGTCTGTTGGATCAGCGTCGGAATAACGAGCAAGATCAGCAGGATAAAGATAAGTGCGGCCACAAGCGAGATGATCGCGACCGAAGCGACCCTGCTGCATCCTGCGCGCTGCAACCTGTCCGCTATCGGATCAAGGCAATAGGCAATGGCCCCGCCCAAGACGAAAGGCAGGATCACATCGCCCAGAAACCACAAGGTCACCAGAAAGACGGCCGTCGCGATACCCCAGTATTTTGCTTGTTCTCTGACAGGAAGTGCCATTGGTCATCCAAAATTGTTTGCCCATTAGATGCGTCATGGCGACCCTTCGTGCAAGTGCAGCGGGCAAATTAGCACTCAGGGTGCTTGCGGGGCAGGATTGTGCGGATTAAACCCACGTCAACAGATTTGCCAAGAAAGTCAAACCGATGCGCATGAGCCGCTATTTCCTGCCCGTTCTCAAAGAAACGCCCCGAGAGGCGCAGATCGTCAGCCACCGTTACATGTTGCAGGCGGGGATGATCAAACAGGCTTCTGCCGGGATCTATTCGTGGTTGCCGCTGGGTTTCAAAGTGCTGCGCAAGATCGAAGATATCGTGCACGAAGAACAGGCCCGCGCGGGCCATCTGGCGATGCTGATGCCCACGATCCAATCCGCTGACCTATGGCGCGAAAGCGGGCGCTATGACGCTTACGGCGAAGAAATGCTGCGCATCAAGGACCGTGGCGGGCGCGAGATGCTCTTTACCCCCACCGCCGAGGAATTGGTCACGGATATCTTCCGCGCCCATGTCACCAGCTACAAGGACCTGCCGCTGACGCTCTACCAGATCCAGTGGAAGTTCCGCGACGAGGTCCGTCCCCGCTTTGGCGTGATGCGCGGCCGCGAGTTTTATATGAAAGACGGCTATAACTTCGACCTGACCAAGGAAGATGCGCTGCACGCGTATAACCGCCATCTGGTCAGCTATCTGCGCACCTACGAACGCATGGGCCTGCAAGCGATCCCGATGCGCGCTGACTCTGGCCCGATTGGGGGCGACGACACCCACGAGTTCCTTGTGCTGGCAGAGACTGGCGAGTCAGAGGTTTTCTATGACAGCGAGATCACCGATCTGAAATTCGGTGACCGCGCGATTGACTATCATGACAAAGCTGCCTGTCAGGCTGTGCTCGAGGAATTCACGTCGCGCTACGCCCGCACCGATGAAACCCACGACGAGGCGCTTTTCAACGCGATCCCCGAAGAACGCCGCCGTACCGCGCGCGGGATTGAAGTGGGCCAGATTTTCTATTTCGGCACCAAGTATTCCGATGCGATGGGTGCGCTGGTCGATGACGGCAAGGGTGGCAAAGTCCCTGTCCACATGGGGAGCCACGGCATTGGCGTGTCCCGCCTTTTGGGCGCGATCATCGAGGCAAGCCATGACGAAAAGGGCATCATCTGGCCCGAAGGTGTCACGCCTTTCCATTGCGGGATCGTGAACCTCAAAACCGGCGATACCGAGGCGGATGCGGCTTGCGAGGCGCTTTATGCCTCCCTGACAGCGCTGGGCCTGGAGCCGCTTTATGACGACCGCGATGAGCGGGCAGGGGCCAAGTTCGGCACAATGGACATGATCGGCCTGCCGTGGCGGATCACTGTTGGGCCGCGCGGCTTGAAGAATGGGGTGGTTGAACTGACCTGCCGCCGCAGCGGCGAAAGTGAAGAACTGCCGCCCGAGGACGCCATTGCCCGGATCGCCAAGATTTACGAAGGTATCGCATGAGCCTGACAGCGGTCGATTGGTCCGTGATCCCGTCGCCTGTCGATGACGGCAAGGCGGATCATCTGGTGGGGGTTTCTCTGCCAAAGGTGACTTTGGCTGCGACGCAAGGTCCTGCGGTTACACTCGACACCCTGAAAGGGATTACCGTCATCTATGTCTATCCGATGACAGGCCGCCCCGACCGTGATCTGCCGGAAGGCTGGAACGATATCCCCGGCGCGCGCGGCTGCACGCCGCAGTCCTGTTCTTTCCGCGACCACGCCGCCGAACTGCGCGAACTGGGGGTGGCGCAACTCTTTGGCGTGTCCACGCAGGACACGGCCTATCAAACCGAGGCAGCGGCGCGTTTGCATCTGCCCTTTGCGCTTTTGTCGGACGCAGATCAGGCCCTGGGCAAAGCGCTCGACCTGCCGGGCATGGAAGTGGAAGGCGCCTATCTGCACAAACGCCTGACCATGATCGCCAAGGACGGGGTGATCGCCAAGGTGTTCTATCCGGTGTTTCCACCCGATCAGGATGCCCAGAATGTCATCGATTGGCTGCGCGCGGACGCGGAAGGGCGCGCATAGCCACGGAGGCCCGTTAACACGCGCCCGATTTGCTGCTATGAGACTCGCAAAACAAAATGTCACGAGGCAGCAGATGACAACGAATGATAGCGCGAGGGCTCTGGCATGATCAGAGCGCTTTGTTTGATTGGTGGCCTGACAGGGGCTGCCGGTCTGTCCCAATATCCCGAATTTTCCCAGCAATATATGCAGCGCCTTGGCGGGCAGGTTGATGAATTGACCCGTCAGGTCAAGGATTTCGATGACACCGCTTTGGCCGATGGTCTGGGCCGTGAAGAGATGTTGGAAGCGATGGCCGCAACGCCTTTGGTTGAAAGCCAAGTCGAACTTTGGCGGCGTACCTTTGCCCGCCATGCACGGCTGAGCGAAAACCTGATGATCCTGCGCGAGGCCACACCCATCGAGAGGCTGACCTTGCCACACCGCATGGCAGATGCCGCGACGGTGCAGGCGGTCTGGGCGGACTTCACACCCGCGATGCCGCTGAGCGTGGCTGGTGCGGCCTCTGCTGGAACCGGTTTTCTGGGTGGCTGGGCCGCGCTTGCGGCCCTTATGGCGCTGATCACCTTGCCGTTCAAACGCAGCAAACCTCCCAAACGCAAGGAAGCCAAGCGGCGCGAACCTGCGTTGAAGATGGATCCGCCTGTCGCGCGCCCGACGCTTGTGGCCGAAACGCCAAGCCATCTGCCCCGCTTGGCGGGGGTGCAAAGATAGGCCAAGCTTTGTCAGTTTGGCGGCTGTCACCGCTTGACCATTGCGCCATACCGCCCCACGTTGCGCCCAAAGTCTTGCAGGAGCAGTCATGGCCACGGTGAAAACCACACGCCCCTTTGCCAAATTCGAATGGATGATCGCCTGGCGCTATATCCGCGCCAAGCGCGCCGAAGGTGGCGTGAGCGTGATGACTTGGATCAGCCTGATCGGCGTGACGCTGGCCGTTTTTGCCCTGATCGCGACACTGGCCGTGCGGTCGGGGTTTCGCGCCGAATTTATCGACACGATTGCGGGGGCCAATGCCCATGTCACCGTCGTTCAACCCCGCGCGGTGATCGAAGACTACGAAGAGATGGCCGACCGTATTCGCGCGGTTGAGGGTGTTGTTTCCGTTGCCCCCCTTATTCGGGGGCAAGCGATGGCCTCCGGTTCTGGCCAGATCGGTTTGGCCGATATCTATGGCATCCGTCTGGAAGACCTCAAAGGCTCGGATGCGATTGTGCAAAGCGAACGCACCTTGGGCAATATCGACGATTTGCCGCGTGGCATCGCGGTCGGGTCTGCGTTGGCGTCCAATCTGGGGCTGGGGATCGGGGACCGGATCGAGCTGACGACCCGTTCAGGGGCCGCGACCCCGATGGGGCAATCCACACGGCGCAATGCCTACGAGGTCGTCTATATCTTCTCGACCGGACGCTTCCAGATTGACGAGGTCCGTGTCTATCTGCCCTTCGATGTGGCGCAATCCATCCTGAACCGCGACGGCGTGGCCGATGAACTGGAAATCCGGCTGGATGATCTCAACCGGTCCGAAGAACTGAAGCAGCCCATCGCCAATGCCGCTGGTGCGGGTATCTGGGCCTATAGCTGGCAAGACCGCGTGGGCCGTTTTCTGCGTGCACTGACGATCGAGGACAATGTGATGTTCATCATCCTGTCGATCCTCGTGCTGGTGGCCTCCATGAACATCATCAGCGGCTTGATTATGCTGGTCAAAAACAAAGGCCGCGATGTGGGTATCCTGCGCACGATGGGCCTGACCGAAGGGTCGATCCTGCGGATTTTCTTTATCTGCGGCGCGGGGATCGGCACCATTGGCACAGCACTTGGCGTGATCCTTGGGTGTCTGTTTGCGATCTACATCGACCAGATTTTCAGTTTGGTGAACTATGTCTCTGGCGGTGGGGTTTGGGACCCGTCGATCAGAGGCATCTATAACGTCCCCGCCGAACTGCGGTTGGTGGATGTGGTCAAGGCGATGTCGCTGTCCTTGGGTCTGTCATGGATCATCACGATCTTTCCAGCCCGCCGTGCCGCCCGCATGAACCCGGTCGAGGCGCTGCGCTATGAGTGAATTCACCCTGTCCGTCACCGACCTGACCAAAACCTACAAAGCAGGCCAGCCCGGCGAAGTGCGCGTGCTGCAAGGGGTATCCCTGAACGTGGCCCCGGGCGAGGTTGTGGCCTTGGTCGCGCCCTCTGGTGCGGGCAAATCGACTTTGCTGCATATCGCGGGCCTTTTGGACACGCCTGACAGCGGGACGGTTGAGATCGAAGGCACGGATATGACCAATCTGCCGGATCGCAAGCGCACGGCTGTGCGTCGGTCCTCTGTCGGGTTTATCTATCAGTTCCATCACCTGCTGCCGGAGTTTTCGGCGCTGGAAAATATCGTCCTGCCGCAACTGGCCAATGGGGTGTCTGACAAAGCGGCCCAAGCGCGTGCCATGTCTTTGCTGGACCGCGTGGGTATTGCCGATCGCGCGTCGCACCGCCCTGCGGCCTTGTCGGGTGGCGAACAACAGCGCGTTGCCTTTTGCCGTGCCTTGGCGAATGAACCCGCACTTTTGCTGGCGGATGAACCGACCGGCAACCTTGACCCCGAAACATCGGACCGCGTGTTTGATACGCTGATGGCGCTGGTCCGTGACACCGGTTTGGCGGCTGTGATCGCGACCCATAACCTAGAACTGGCGGCACGGATGGACCGGCAAGTGCGGTTGCATGCGGGCGTCTTGGAGACCCTATGAAGATTGCAGTCACCCAGATCGAAGCGCAAAGCCGCAAGGCCTTGCTGGCCCATGGCGCCGGGCAGTTGCAGGCGGCAGCGGTCGCCAAAGCGGTCGCGCGCGCCGAAGCTTTGGGCAATGTGATCTGCGGCCTTTACTATCTGGAAAGCTATTGCACGCAGCTCGCCTCGGGCCGCGTGAACGGCACGGTCGCCCCAATCGTCACCCGCCCCCGCGCCAGCGCTGTTCTGGCCGATGCACAATTCGGTTTCGCGCAACCCGCCTTTGATGCGGGGCTGCCAGAGGCGGTAGCCGCAGCCCTTGAAAACGGGGTCGCGACCCTTGCCGTGGCCCATGCGCATACCTGCACGTCGCTGGGGTATTTCACCGAACAGATCGCGGCGGCAGGTTTGATCGGGATCGGCTTTACCAATGCGTCGCCCGTTGTGGCCCCGCCCGGTGGCAACAAGGCGGTGATCGGCACCAACCCGATTGCCATGACAGTGCCGGGCGATGATGGCCCCGCAATGCATTTCGATTTTTCCACCTCTGCCGTGGCCTTGGGCAAGATCACGATGGCCAAAGCGGCAGGCATGCCGATCCCGTTGGGGTGGGCGGTTGATGCGACAGGTCAGCCCACGACGGACCCCGAAGCGGCGCTGAAAGGCGCGCTGGTCAGTGCCGGCGGTTACAAAGGCTGGGGTTTTGGCCTGATGGCGGAATTGCTGGCCGCGGGCATGACCGGATCGGTCAACTCTCTGGATGTTGCAGGGCTGAAACTGCCAGACGGCAAGCCGCATGATCTGGGCCAGTTCTATATCCTGCTGGACCCCGGCACTTATCATGACGGGTTCGCAGACCGGTTTGCGCGGGTGGCCGAGGCTGTCGCGGCGCAAGAGGGCGCGCGCATCCCCGGTGCGGACCGGCGAGCGATGACGGAAGTGGATGTGCCGGATGCGCTTTGGGATCTGGTGCAGGGATTGGCGGGCTGACCTGATTTGGATCATGGCCCTTGCCGCGATCCCCTGCTAGCCTGTCCAAAACAAGGAGGCATCGCATGCGTTATCTGGTGATTTTGGCGGCTCTCGGGCTTGCCGCTTGCGTCGAAGAACAGATCGACGGACCCACGGCCTTTCAGGAAAACTGCGCCAGTTGCCACGGCGCGGATGCGACCGGCGGCGGACCTGCGGCGCGCGATCTGGCTGTGGCCCCGCCCGATCTGACAATGATCGCGGCACGCAATGGCGGGACGTTCCCCACCGACCGCGTGATGAGCACGATCGACGGTTTGGACCGCGGCGCGCACTTTAGTGCGGCCATGCCGGAATTCGGTGCCGGTGATATGGGAGAGACAGTCATTGTCGAAGAGGACGGGCTGGGCACTCCTGTGCCGATGAAGTTACTTGTCCTGACCCAGTACATCGAAAGCATACAGCGGTAACCTTGCCTGACAATCGCGTGAAAACGCGCGTTGTCCGATGCTTATGTGCAAAGAGTGGCGTAGGTCTGGCATCACTGTTCTCAAAGGATGCTTTCATGCGCTTTGTCTTTTCGACCATTCTTGCCATCGTCGTGGCGGCCCCTGTTGTGGCTGGTCCCGTCAGCTTTGCCGATGGCTGGCGTGAACAGCGGCTGTCGCTGTTCAGCTCGAACGATTACACATTCGGGCAGGCCCTTGGGCTGGTTTCTGAGGGGGCTGTGTCGATTGCCTGGGCGCGGGTGGCGCAAGCGGATTGGAACAGCACCGGCGCATCATGGAACTGGCGGGTCGATCAGTCCGTCCCCGCAACCGATCTGAGCCTGAAAGGCGGGGATGATCGCAATATCTCGCTCTATTTCGTGTTCGTGCCGCAAAGCATTGCACCCAGTCTGCAAGACGCAGGGATTCGCGCCCTTCTGGGCAACGATGACGTGCGGATCATCCAATACGCTTGGGGCGGCAACCATGCGCGGGGGCAGGTGATCCCGTCACCCTATGCGCCACCCGGTCAAGGGGTGACGATTGCGCTGCGGCAGGCAGGCACCGGGGTCTTCAGTGAAAATGTTGATCTTGTGGCGGATTACGCCCGCGCGTTTGGTGGTGAACAGGGCGCCTTGGTGGGCCTTGCGGTATCTGGCGACAGCGATGACACCGACAGCGTGATCCGCGCCGCGATTGGCAGCCTGACCCTGCGGTAG
>NZ_JANQTS010000047.1 GCF_030731595.1 Yoonia sp. | reverse complement strand
TGATCTGAATGTCATTTTTTAAAAAGCTCAAAGACCGGATGTTCAAATCCTCGTCAAAGATTGACGAGGGGCTGGATGCCATCGTGCAGGATGGCGGCGAAGAAGAGACGATCACCGAAGAACTGGTTGCCGCAGCGCCGCCAATCGCCGACCCTCTTCCAGAGCCAGAGCCAGAGCCAGAGCCAGAGCCAGAGCCAGAGCCAGAGCCAGAGCCAGAAGTCTCCGAAGCGGTAGAGCCTGTTGATGAGCCGGCACCCGTAGCCGTAGAGCCTGTGAAATTTGATGTGGATCTCACTGCTCCTCTGGCCGAAGAGCGACAAGCCGCGCCGCAAAAGAAAGGTATTCTGGGTCGCTTGTTTGGCGGGGCCGAGGCAAAGACTGTCGTCAAGCGCACGCTGGATGATGACATGCTGGAGCAGTTGGAAGAACTGCTGATCGCGGCCGATATGGGCGTAGATACAGCCCTGCGCGTCACAGCAAACATGGCCGAAGGGCGCATGGGGCGCAAACTTTCGGTGCATGAAATCAAACAGTTAATGGCCGCCGAGGTGGCACGGATCATGGAACCTGTCGCACGTCCCATGCCGCTTTACGCCAAGACGCCGCAGGTGGTGCTGGTGGTCGGGGTCAACGGGTCCGGCAAGACCACGACAATCGGAAAGCTTGCCAGCCAGTTCCGTGCAGCGGGCAAAAAGGTCGTGATCGCCGCAGGGGATACATTCCGCGCCGCAGCGGTCGAGCAGCTACAGGTCTGGGGCGAACGCGCGGGTGTGCCGGTTTTGACAGCGCCCGAAGGGTCGGACCCCGCGAGCCTTGCCTTTGACGCGATGACCAAGGCGCAGGCGGACGGGGCGGATCTGTTGATGATCGACACCGCAGGGCGGTTGCAAAACCGCGCGGACCTGATGGAGGAACTGGCCAAGATCGTGCGGGTCATTCGCAAGAAAGACCCAGACGCGCCGCATAATACGTTGCTTGTGCTGGATGCAACGACGGGGCAGAACGCGATCCAGCAGGTCAAGGTGTTTCAGGAATTGGCCGATGTCTCTGGCCTTGTCATGACCAAACTGGATGGCACCGCCAAGGGTGGTGTTCTGGTCGCTTTGGCAGACAAGTTCGGCCTGCCGATCCATGCTATCGGTGTTGGCGAACAGATCGACGATCTGGCCCCTTTCGACCCGGAAGAGTTCGCAGCCGCTTTGGTTGGGCTTGATCCATGAGGCGTTTGCTGGCCTGCGCTTGGAACCCGGGGCGCATGTGAACGAACTTGGCGCTTGGCTCGTATCGATTGCCGGCACACCAGAGGGTGCGCGGCTGGCCACGATTCTTGCGCTGGTGTCCGCCTTGGCTCATGCGATCTTTGGTGCGCTGCAAAAGGGGCGGTATGACCCATGGCTGACGCGCGGCGCGATTGATGCATGGCTTTGTCTGTTGTCGGCACCCATTGCCTTGTTTGTGGTGCCATGGCCGGACCTGACCATGGTCTTTATCCTGATGGGCGCGATCGTGGTGCATTTCGCCTATAAGGTCACGATGGCGCTGGCCTATGAGCGGGCGGCCTATACTGTCGTTTATCCGGTCGTGCGCGGGACTGGCCCTTTGGTCACTGTCATTGCCGCATCGCTGTTTTTTTCCGAACATTTCACGCCCATGCAATGGGTTGGCGTGGCCTGCCTGTCGGGTGGGATCTTGCTTCTTGCGGTGCGCAACATATCGGAAGAAGTGCTTGACCCGCGCACGCTCAAGCTTGGGCTGCTCTGGGCTTTGGCGGGTGGTTTTCTTGTGGCGGTCTATACGACCTATGACGCCTATGGCATCCGTCAGGCGCCGGACCCGTTTACTTTTCTGGCGTGGTTTTTCTTTGTGACGGCCTTTGATTTTCCGCTGTTGGCCGCGTGGCGCTTTCGGCGCATGTCGGTGCCACCGATCCTTGGGCCTTTGGTGTGGCGCGGTCTGATCGGGGCCTTGGTCGCTTGGATCAGTTTTGGTGGCGTCTTGATGGCCACGCGTCTGGACAAAGTGGGCGAAGCCGCCGTCCTGCGCGAAACCTCTGTCGTTTTTGCCGCCTTCATCGGGTGGTTTATCTTGGGCGAAAAAGTGGGCCCGCGCCGTCTGTTCCTGATGACATTGGTTGCACTTGGTGCCGTCATCGTGGAAATGGGAGGCTGAGGGAGAAATTCATGGCTGAAAAAACGATCAATCCCATTCTCAAGCAGGTCCTGGAACTGGGTCCGACGCTTGTGTTTTTCTTGATCTATCTGCGGATCCGCGATGAGACTTTTACGATTGCAGGAACCGATTATTCAGGGTTCATCATTTCAGCGCTGATTTTTGTGCCAATCCTCTTGATAGCGATGGGTTTCTTGTGGGCACTGACTGGCAAACTCAGCAGGATGCAGGTCTTTACGGCCTTCATGGTCATCTTTTTCGGAGGGCTTACGGCCTATTTCAACGATGAGCGGTTCTTCAAGATGAAGACCACGATCGTTTACGGGTTCATGGCCAGCATCTTGGGCATCGGGCTTTTGCGCGGGCAAAGTTATCTGCAGTACGTGATGGAAGAACTGATCCCGATGGAAAAGGAAGGGTGGATGATCTTCACCCGGCGCATTTGCTATATGTTTGGTGCCCTTGCTGTCGCGAACGAGCTGATCTGGCGCACCCAATCCACCGACACATGGGTCAAGCTCGAAACCTTCGCCTTTCCCGTCGTCCTGATGGTGTTCATGTTTGTGCAAATCTACGCATTACAAAAATACTTCATCGAGCCGCCCGAGGCCAAAGAAGATTAGGCTGCTGCCTGTTCTAAAGTTGAGCGAAGCCAAAGCCCACGGAACCGCGTCCCCCGTTTTTTCGCCCGTCAGGGCGGTAGCGCAGCGTATCAACCTGATGATCCGTGATCCGGGGCAGGAATGTGATGCCGGTAGATTCGCCTCTTGTCCAACGGATCACTGCGGTGAGCCGGTGAGACAGAAGTTCAAGTTCGATTTTGTCCCCTTGGCGGAGATTGCGAAGCCCTGAAACCCGGGCACCACCATTGTTGACGTCCAAGACTTTGCCGCGTTGCAGGCCTGCCGGTGTGCGCATGTCCACAGGGAACTGCGTCAGATAACGGTGGGGGCGATAATGCATCATAGGGTTCACTCTCAACTGATTGAGGTGATTCCTATCCGACAGTGGCTAACAATTCGTTACGATGGTTTTCCAAACAAGACGGACTGGGCGTTTCCGTCTTTGCGAAAGTCTGCCCGCTTTTCCGCAGCAAGCGCACGGCCCCGTTGCACACCGGGTCTTGCGCTCATGCCTTCCAGCCAGCGCGCCATATGGGGTTTGTCCGCCAGCGTTTGTTGTTGGCCTTCCCAAAGCGATGCCCAACCCCAGATCGCCATATCGGCAATCGAGTAAAAATCCCCCGCCACATAGGCATGCTTTGCCAACTGCCGGTCCAGGACTCCGTATAGCCGCGCGGTCTCGGACCTGTAGCGGTCTTTGGCGTAGGGCAGGTCATTGGGCGGGTCCATGGAAGGTGCATATTTCAGGAAATGATGCGCTTGCCCGGCCATCGGCCCCAGCCCGCCCATCTGCCACATCAGCCATTGGTCAACGGCGATGCGGTCGCGGTCTGTCGCCCCATAGAACTGACCGGTCTTGCGCGCCAAGTATTGCAGGATCGCCCCTGATTCAAAAATCCCGATCGGCGCGCCATCCGGCCCGTCAGGATCAACGATGGCCGGCATCCGGTTGTTGGGCGCGATTTTGAGGAAATCCGGTTTGAACTGATCGCCTGCCCCAATATCCACCAGATGCAGGGTATAGGGCAAACCCATCTCTTCCAAAGCAATCGAGACTTTCCACCCGTTTGGCGTGGGCCAGAAATAGAGATCAATGGGCTGTGGCATCGGACGATCCTCTTGGTTCATTCTTGCACAATCGCAGGCAGCAGGGAAAGGGCAAGCCCTTACACCTCACAGGTGCTTGACCTGAATAGTTGCTGGGCGTATGCCCATCCCCGTGGCGATTTGTTACCGGATTGCGGGCCACGTTAAATATGCTGCTAAAGAGGGTTGCGGGTTTTCAGACCCCGATACCTTTTCCCGGTGTCGGGGTTTTTTGATGCGCGGCAGGCGCGGGGAATGACAATGAAGACGTGGAAGAAACGCACAAAAGCGGTGCACACTGGCATCCGGCGCAGCCAGTATAACGAAGTCAGCGAGGCGATCTTTCTGACGCAAGGCTTCGTCTATGACACGGCCGAGGATGCAGAGGCGCGGTTCATCAAGGCAGGCGAGGATGAATTCATCTATGCCCGCTACGGCAACCCCACCGTCGCGATGTTCGAAGACCGGATTGCGGCTTTGGAAGGGGCCGAGGCGGGCTTTGCCACAGCCTCCGGCATGGCGGCGGTCAACGGTGCCCTGACGTCGATGTTGCGCGCGGGTGATCATGTCGTATCCGCTCGGGCGCTGTTTGGCTCTTGTCTGTATATTCTTGAGGAAATCCTGACCCGCTACGGTGTCGAAGTCACCTTTGTCGATGGGACTGATCTTGCGGCCTGGGAGGCGGCGATCCGTCCCGACACGAAGGTTGTGTTCTTTGAAAGCATCTCGAACCCGACGTTGGAAGTCATTGATATCAGGTCTGTTTCCAGATTGGCCCATGCGGTCGGTGCGACCGTCGTGGTCGACAACGTCTTTGCCACACCCGTCTTTTCCGATGCGATTGCACAGGGCGCGGATGTGGTTGTCTATTCGGCGACGAAACATATCGACGGGCAGGGACGAGCGCTGGGCGGGGTGATCCTCGGCACACGTGACTTTATCCGCGGGACGGTCGAACCCTATATGAAGCACACGGGCGGCTCGATGTCGCCGTTTACGGCCTGGATGATGCTCAAGGGGCTGGAAACCATCGATTTGAGGGTGCGGGCGCAGGCGGCCTCTGCGCTTTATCTGGCATCGCAGCTCGAGGCGGATGGAACGCTCTTCAACGTGATTTACCCGGGTCTGGAAAGCCATCCGCAGCACGCACTCACCGTCGCGCAGATGGCGGCAGGGGGGACTGTTCTGGCGATTGATGCGGGCAGCCAGGCTGGTGCTTTCAAGGTGTTGAATGCGCTAGAGATTTGGACGATTTCCAACAACCTTGGTGACGCGAAATCCATCGGAACGCATCCTGCCACAACCACACACCAGCGCCTGTCCGACGAGACAAAGGCGATGCTTGGTATTACGCCGGGGCTGATCCGGCTGAGCGTCGGCTTGGAAGACCCCGATGATCTGCTGGACGATTTGCGCAGTGCCATTGCGGCACTGTCTTAGGGTGACCTGCGCAGCGAAACGTGGTTAAGCTGCGGGGGTCTAGCTCAACGGGAGGCAGCCGTCATGACTGATCCGCGCGCGGACCTGCGACGTATTTACAAGGATATCATTGGACAATCCGATGCAGCGCCCCATCTAGGGTTATCTAACGCACCGATGGGGGGCAAAGATATGAACATCCATTCACCCGACATGAACCGTGAACCCACGCGGCAAGAAGCCGAAGCAGCCCTTGCGCTCCTGCGCCGATGGGCTGTCGATGTCACGGCAGAAGAGGTCGCAGCACTTGATCCGCTGGTGGCGCGTTTGATTCCCGGTCAGGAAGTATCAAATTACCCGGCTCTGGCGCGCGCCTATCCAGAAGAATTCGAAGTGGACGAAGCCTATAAGGCCACGATGCCGGACCTGCAGAACGGCCCGTCCAGCCTGATCCGTGGTGCGCAGCAGCAAATCCAGCACGTCGGTATTTCCAATTTCCGGCTGCCAATCCGGTTTCATACCCGCGACAATGGTGATCTGACGCTGGAAACCTCGGTCACCGGCACGGTGTCGCTTGAGGCGGAGAAGAAGGGCATCAATATGTCCCGGATCATGCGGACATTCTACAAGCACGCCGAAGAGACCTTTAGCTTTGAAGTGATCGAGCAGGCGCTGGATGCCTACAAATCCGACCTTGAAAGCTTTGACGCGCGCATCCAGATGCGGTTCAGCTTTCCAATGAAGGTGCAAAGCCTGCGGTCGGGTCTGTCGGGCTATCAGTACTATGATATCGCGCTGGAACTGGTTGAAAGCGCAGGGGTGCGCAAAAAAATCGTGCATCTGGACTATGTCTATTCCTCGACCTGCCCCTGTTCGCTGGAATTGTCCGAGCACGCGCGCCAGTTCCGTGGGCAGTTGGCCACGCCGCATTCGCAACGCTCTGTGGCGCGGATCTCGGTCTTGCTCGAAGGCGGCGGCGATGTGTTGTGGTTCGAAGACCTGATCGACCGTGCGCGCGCAGCAGTCCCGACCGAAACGCAGGTGATGGTCAAGCGCGAGGACGAGCAGGCCTTTGCAGAGCTGAACGCGGCAAATCCGATCTTTGTGGAAGACGCAGCAAGGCTTTTTACAGAGCAATTGCAACTGGATACGCGGATTTCCGATTTCCGTGTGATCGCCAGCCACCAGGAAAGCCTGCACAGCCATGATGCTGTCTCTGTGCTGACAGAAGGCCCGACATTCGCAGCAGAGAGCCTTGATCCCCGTCTTTTTGCATCACTGTTCCACGTCGGCTAAGGCGGCAGACTTTTCAAAAGTCTGCCCAAAATCCTTACAACCTAGTCCGGGCAATTCCTCGGTGAGGGATTGCCTTATGCCATCTCCGGCACGCGGGTCGCACTGGCATAGCAGCCCAAAACCATGTCCCAACCCCTCAGATAGCTGGTGCTGACCGCATCAGCTGTCTTACCCAGAATATCGAAGCCGCCGTGCGTCAGATCGCAGCGGGTCCCCTCTGGCGTTTCGGAAAAAGTGACGGTGACAACGGTTGCCTCTTGGGCGGTCCGACCCGGGTGCCATGTGAAAGCCAAATACGCCCCGGGCTCATAGGCAATCAGTGTCCCCCAGACAATGCGCTCGCCGTCCTCGCCGATTTCAAGGATGTCTTCACCCTTGTGCTTTGGGAATGTCAGCCGCGCTTTCGGGCCGCTTATGGAATGCGTGGCTTTTGGCCACCATGTGTCGATGTTCTGGGTAAACAGGGCAAAGGCTTCTGCCGGGGTCAGTGGCACTGTCAGAGATTTTTCAATCGGGTCAATCATCTTTGTTTTCCTTTGCTTTTTCAGTTGCTGCCCGGGCGAAAGCGGCCAGCGCATCGTCCCAAAGCGTATCAAGATATCGGCGCAATGCATCAACGCCTTCGGGGGCAATGGCATAAAGCCTACGGTTGCCCTCGGGTGTCACCGTCAACAGCCCAGCATCGGAAAGAACCCGCAGGTGTTGGCTGACCGCCGGGCGGCTGATGTCCATGCCCTTGGCGATGGCACCCACAGGCAAGGGCCCCGAACGGAGACGGTCAATAATGACCCGGCGGGTCGGGTCGGCAAGGGCTGCAATTGCATCTAGGTAAGTCATGACTTACGGTAAGTCATTGCTTACGATTCGTCAAACCTGTCGTGCGCCCTTGAAGCCCCTGACTGCCAAGACTAAGACTCTGTCAGGATATTTGAACTAGGACCAACCCGTCCAACAGTGAGGCACTTATATATGCAAGACCCCGTCGAGACCTACATGAACCTTGTCCCAATGGTTGTTGAACAGACAGCACGGGGTGAACGCGCCTATGACATCTTCTCGCGTCTGCTCAAAGAGCGGATCATTTTCGTCAACGGCCCTGTGCACGACGGGATGAGCCAGTTGGTCGTCGCGCAACTGCTGCACCTCGAATCCGAGAATCCGAAAAAAGAAATCAGCATGTACATCAACAGCCCCGGTGGCGTGGTGACATCCGGTCTGTCGATCTATGACACGATGCAATACATCCGGCCCAAGGTGAGTACGCTGGTGATCGGGCAGGCGGCATCGATGGGCTCGCTCTTGCTGACTGCGGGTCACGAAGGCATGCGGTTCTCGTTGCCCAACAGCCGCGTGATGGTACACCAGCCATCTGGTGGCTATCAGGGGCAGGCGACGGACATCATGATCCACGCCGCCGAGACGCAAAAACTCAAGACGCGTTTGAACGAGATTTACGTCAAGCACACCGGCAACACGCTCAAGAAAGTCGAAGCCGCGCTGGAGCGCGACAACTTCATGTCGCCCGAAGAGGCGAAAGAATGGGGCCTGATCGACGAGATCGTCGCGAACCGGACCAAAGCCGAAGACTAAGACATTCTGAATGCGATCTGACAGCAAACGCGGCCCCCCGGGTCGCGTTTGTGTGTTTTTTGTCCCGCTTTGATGAAAGATGTGGCCCAAATTATCGCTTTGTTCAGGACAAAGTGTCCATGGTCATTTTGACATTGTGGACCTTGGCGGGCTGTCCTAGTGTATTCGAAAGAGCAGCCCGAATTATGTTTGAGCGGCCAGTGGGCCAAGAGGTTTGAGATGGCGAATACAAGCGGCACCGACAGCAAGAACACGCTTTACTGCAGTTTCTGCGGCAAAAGCCAGCACGAGGTGCGCAAACTGATCGCCGGGCCGACTGTGTTCATTTGCGACGAATGTGTCGAACTGTGCATGGATATCATTCGCGAAGAAACCAAGACAGCAGGGCTCAAGTCCGGCGACGGTGTGCCGGCACCCGCTGAAATTTGTGCCGTACTGGATGACTATGTGATCGGCCAAGTTCATGCCAAGCGCGTGCTCTCGGTGGCTGTGCACAACCACTACAAACGCCTGAATCATGCGGAAAAATCCGACATTGAATTGGCGAAATCGAATATCATGCTGATCGGCCCGACCGGTTGCGGCAAAACTTTGCTGGCGCAGACTTTGGCGCGCATTCTGGATGTGCCGTTCACAATGGCTGATGCGACCACATTGACCGAAGCGGGCTATGTTGGCGAAGATGTCGAGAATATCATTCTCAAACTGCTGCAATCCTCCGAATATAACGTCGAACGCGCGCAGCGCGGCATCGTCTATATCGACGAGGTCGACAAGATCACGCGCAAGTCCGACAACCCTTCGATCACGCGCGATGTCTCGGGCGAGGGCGTGCAGCAAGCGCTGTTGAAGATCATGGAAGGCACCGTCGCATCGGTGCCGCCGCAGGGTGGGCGCAAGCATCCGCAGCAGGAATTCCTGCAAGTGGATACAACGAATATCCTGTTCATCTGTGGCGGCGCTTTTGCGGGTCTGGACAAGATTATCTCGCAGCGCGGCAAGGGTTCTGCGATGGGCTTCGGTGCAGACGTCCGTGACAAAGAAGACCGTGGCGTCGGCGAAATTTTCGCCGATCTGGAGCCGGAGGATCTGCTCAAGTTCGGGCTGATCCCGGAATTCGTGGGGCGTTTGCCCGTTATTGCGACGCTGACCGATCTGGACGAAGACGCGCTGATCACCATTCTGACCCAGCCAAAGAATGCTTTGGTCAAGCAGTACCAGCGCCTGTTCGAGCTTGAAAATACCAAGCTCACCTTTACCGAAGACGCCTTGGCCGCCATTGCAAAGCGCGCGATCGAACGCAAGACAGGGGCGCGCGGGCTGCGGTCCATCATGGAAGACATCCTGCTGGATACCATGTTTGACCTGCCCAGCATGGATACCGTGACCGAGGTCGTCGTCAACGAAGAGGCGGTCACATCCGATGTGGCCCCGCTGATGATCCACGACGAGGGCCGCAAAAAAGGGTCCGCGACGGCGAGCTAGGCCGTGACCGTGCGTCGGATCAGCACCGGATCACCCTTTGAGGCACAGATCGGCTATAGCCGTGCCGTCGTGGCCGATGGGTGGGTCTTTGTGGCGGGTACGACCGGCTATGATTACGCCAGCATGACGATGCCGGACAGCATCGAGGACCAGTGTCGCAATACACTGGCCACAATTGACAAAGCCTTGCAAGAGGCGGGCAGCGGGCTCGATCATGTTGTGCGGGTGAACTACATCGTCCCCGACAAGGCCGATTGGCCCAAATGCTGGCCCATCACGTCGCAAGCTTTTGCCAAGGCGATGCCGGCAGCGACGATGATCTGCGCCGCGCTTCAAAATCCCGAAATGAAGATCGAGATCGAAGTGACTGCGCGGGTCCCCGCCTGATCCACACTGGACCTTTGCGCCCCTTTGGTGCATGGATAGGCAACGCAATCGGAGACGTGACATGGGCCTTGGTCATAACATCAAACGCATCTTTACATGGTGGGACGGGCAGTCTTTTGGCACGCAGCTTTGGACCAGCCGGAATGGCACAAAGGTGGGCGAAGATGGCGAAGGCAATGTGTTTTACCGCAACAAAGACGACAGCCGCCGCTGGGTGATCTACAATGGCGAGAACGAAGCCTCGCGCGTCGCACCCGAATGGCATGGCTGGTTGCACCATACATGGGATGATCTGCCAACCGATGGTGCGATCCGGCATAAAGCATGGGAAAAACCCCATCAGGAAAACCTGACCGGGACCGCCGCTGCCTATGCCCCTGCGGGGTCGATCCGCCGCTCAGCACCAGCCAATCGGTCCGACTATGAGGCTTGGACACCGGAGTAGGGCCCATCATGCGGTTACTTTTTGCGTCTTTGATGATTTGTTGTTCCGGACTTTTTGCACCGGTTCGGGCGCAGGAGATCGTCGTAACCCCCTTGGATCAAGTACCGCAAGACGAGCTGATCGGCGAATTGATCATCACCCCGCACGAGCCGCGGGCAGAGGACTATCTGACAACCTCGCGTGAAGCGGTCAGGATCGCGGTCACAACAGGACTTGGCGGTGAATTGCGGGTGCTCGACAAACTGACAGGGGCCGTCACGGACCTGAGCCTCTCACAGGGGCAGACCGTGACATTGGGCTTTTTGTCCGTGACACTCAATGAATGCCGCTATCCCGTCGACAACCCTTCAGGAGATGCTTTTGCAGAGCTTTCGGTCGTCGAAACCAGACAGAATGTACCGCTTTTTTCGGGTTGGATGCTTGCATCGGCACCCGCGCTGAACGCGATGGATCATCCGCGGTACGATGTCTGGGCGTTGCGCTGTATCACATCCTGAGCGGCAGGAACCGGCCCTGCGCCATCAAATGATGCCTTGGCGACCAAGGCCTCTGCCAAGATTGCCCGATAGTGACTGCGCTTTATTTCCACAGCACCAAGGCTGGCCAGATGGGGCGTGATGAACTGCGTATCAAAAAGCTGAAAACCACCACAGCGCAGCCGATCCACAAGATAAGCCAGCGCCACCTTTGACGCATCGGTTGCGCGGCTGAACATGCTTTCCCCAAAGAATGCCGCCCCGATGACCACGCCATAAACGCCACCGACCAAGGCCCCGTCCTCCCATACTTCGACCGAATGGGCATAGCCCTGCGCGAACAAGGTGCAATAGAGGTCGAAAATCGTGTCGTTGATCCAGGTCTCTTCCCGATCAGCGCAACCCGTCACCACTGCCGCGAAGGCATGGTCAACAGTCACCTGAAAATGACCGCGGCGCATAGTACGGGCAAGCCTGCGTGAAATCCGGAAGCGATCCAGCGGAAAAACACCCCGCAGCCGCGGATCAACCCAGAACACTTCCGGATTGTCGCGCCCCTCTGACATGGGAAAGATCCCCGCCTGATACGCCTGCAAAAGCAGCTCAGGCGTGAGGAGGGGGCCGCTGTCTTTCACGGGGGTCAGGTCAGGTTGTCTTCAAGCCAATGTTCCAGCCAGTGAATGTTGTATTCACCGGTTTGAACGGCTTTCTCGGCCAAGAGTGCATGAAACAATGGTATCGTGGTATCAACACCGTCCACGATCAACTCTCCCAAGGCGCGTTCCAGCCGCGCCAGAGCCTCTGGGCGGTCGCGCCCATGCACGATCAGCTTGCCAATCAGACTGTCGTAATAGGGCGGGATGCGATAGCCGTCATAGAGCGCTGAATCCATCCGTACACCCAAACCGCCGGGGGCATGATACTGGGTGATGGTACCCGGGCAAGGCGCGAAATTGGGCAGCTTTTCCGCGTTGATCCGCACCTCGATGGCATGGCCGTTGATCTTGAGGTCGTCCTGGGTAAAGGACATGGGCAAGCCAGAGGCCACGCGCAATTGTTCGCGTACCAGATCGACACCGAAAATCGCTTCGGTGACCGGATGCTCTACCTGCAGGCGCGTGTTCATCTCGATAAAATAGAACTCGTCGTTTTCGAACAGAAACTCGATGGTCCCCGCGCCGATATAGTTGATCTTGGCGACAGCATCCGCGCAGACCTTGCCGATGCGCGCGCGCAATTCCGGCGTGATGCAGGGGCCGGGGGCCTCTTCGAATACCTTCTGGTGGCGACGCTGCAAGGAACAATCCCGCTCGCCCAGATGGACCGCGTTGCCTTTGCCATCACCAAAAACCTGAATTTCAATGTGGCGCGGCGTGGTCAGATACTTCTCGATATAGACTTCGTCGTTGCCAAAGGCGGCTTTGCCCTCGGCACGGGCGGAAAGGAATGCTTTTTCCATGTCGGCTGCGGTTTGCGCCACCTTCATGCCGCGCCCGCCGCCACCTGCCGTTGCTTTGATGATGACGGGATAGCCGACCTCTTCGCCAATGCGTTTTGCATCGGCCAAGGTTGGCACGCCGCCGTCAGAGCCGGGCACGCAAGGCACGCCCAGTGCCTTCATCGTATCTTTGGCGGTGATCTTGTCGCCCATGATGCGGATGTGTTCCGCTGTGGGGCCGATGAATGTCAGGTCATGGTCTTCGACCGCCTGCACAAAAGCGGCGTTCTCTGACAGAAATCCATAGCCTGGGTGGATCGCCTGCGCGCCTGTGATTTCACAGGCCGAGATAATCGCAGGGAATGACAGATAGCTTTGCGCCGAGGCCGGCGGGCCGATGCAAATCGCCTCGTCCGCCATGCGCACATGCATGGCATCGGAATCGGCGGTGGAATGCACGGCCACGGATTTGACGCCCATTTCGCGGCACGCGCGCACCACTCGAAGAGCGATCTCGCCACGGTTTGCGATGAGAATTTTATCGAACATGGGTCAGCCCTTATTCGATAATCACAAGGGGCGCGCCGAATTCGACAGGACCGCCATCTTCGACAAGGATCCTTTTGATCGTTCCTGCACGGGTTGCCGGAATATGGTTCATCGTTTTCATAGCTTCGATGATCAGCAGTGTGTCGCCCTCTTTGACGGTTGCGCCGACGCTGACGAAGGGCGCCGCTCCGGGCTCTGCGGCCATATAAACAGTGCCCACCATCGGTGAGGTAACAGCACCCGGATGGCTTGCAGGATCTGCGCTTGCGGATGGTGCTGCTGCCGCGGGCGCGGGCGCGCTTGCTGGCGCGGCGGCCAGTGCTGCCGCTGGTGCTGCGGCCTGCACAATCGTCTGTGTCTGGCGGCTGACGCGGACGTTCAGGCTGTCATTCTCGCCATAGTCACGTTTGACCTGAAGTTCCGTTAAATCGTTTGCACGCAGAAGTTCCGCCAATGCCTGAATAAAGCTGACGTCGCTTTCGTGAGAGGTTTTGTTGCCCATGTTTTCCTCGGCCGGTTGCCCATATTTTTGCCGCCTTCGCGACGTTACGTCACAAAGCATTACAAGGCTTATAGGGCAAGCGTGCAGAGGTGGAAAGCGCGCGTAGGCCGAAAATCGTTTAGTCCTGTCCTGTGTCCCGATCTTTTGCAAAGAGCGTCGCGTCAGACAGGGGGGGCATCGCTGTCATGTCGTCCTCTGGCGCGAAGGGCAGCATTGGCACATCATAGGGGCGCAGCGTGCGTTCGGGTGGCGCGATTTCCGAAGGGTTTTCGGGAAAGTCCGACCCAGACAAGCGCGCGCTGACCACCTGTGCAACAAAAGGTTTGTTGCTTGGCAAAGTGGCAGGATCGTCTGTCATTTCGATTGCTTGTACTTGGGTTGTGACCGCACGCGGTAGCACGGGTCCCGTCTGCAAGGCCGCGGCGGGTGGGGGCAAGTTGAGAGATGTATCCATTTGAAGCTCCGAAAAAAAACGAACCTGTCTGTCAGACAGATTCGCTGTTTCGGGTTATCAAATGCTTAATCACGCCCAGAGGAATGCAGCGGATTTTACATAATGACCGGACTATCTAGATCGCGAGGTACTGCGCCCGCAATTTCTCGTTTTCCAGCACTTCCGCAGCAGAGCCATCAAACACGACTTTGCCGATATCAAGGATGACGGCACGGTCGGCCAGTTTGAGCGCCGCAACCGCGTTTTGTTCCACGATAACGGTGGTGATGCCCTGATCGCGGATAACGCCAAGGGTCTTGGCAATTTCCTGCACGATCACGGGCGCAAGCCCTTCATAGGGTTCATCAAGCAAAAGCACCTTGATGTCACGGGCCAAGGCGCGCGCGATGGACAACATCTGCTGTTCACCACCGGACAGCGTGACGCCTTCCTGCTTGCGCCGTTCGCCAAGGCGCGGAAAAAGGTCGTAGATGCGTTCAAGTGACCAGCCCTTTGGCGGTGCGATCTGCGCAAGTTGAAGGTTTTCCTCGACCGTCAGGCCCGGAATGATACGGCGATCCTCGGGCACAAGGCTGATGCCTGCTGCTGCCGCTTGATGGCTTTTCATCTCGTGCAAAGGCTGATGGTCCAGCCATATCTCGCCATGGGTCAGCGTGGGATTATCGAGGCGGGCAATCGTGCGCAACGTCGAGGTCTTGCCCGCACCGTTGCGGCCCAAAAGCGCAAGGATTTCGCCCTCATGAATATTGAAGCTGATATTCTGAACGATGTAACTTTCGCCGTAATAGGCCTCGATTTCCCAGACGCTCAGAAAGGCGGGATGTGTCGCTGCGTTATTTGCGTTTTTGTTAAATGGTGCGTTCATGGTTGTCTCCGGGGTGACAGACTTTCACAGAAAGCCTGTGGGCAATTTTGTGCCATAAATTGGCGGCTAGACCTGCGCCTCGCCGAGATAGGCTTCGCGGACCTTTGGATGCCCTTTGATGTTTTCAGGAATATCTTCCACCAAAGGCATACCCTGCGCCAGAACAGTGATCCGTTCCGCCAGCGAAAAGACCACATTCATGTCATGCTCGATGATTGCCATCGTGATATTGCGCTTTTCGCGGATCTCCTTGAGCAGGGCAATTGTGTTTTGCGTATCCGCACGTGCCATCCCCGCCGTCGGTTCATCCAGCAGCAAAAGCTTGGGATCCTGCACCAGACACATGGCCATTTCCAACCGGCGCTTGTCACCGCGCGACAGGCTGGAGGCGGTCATATGGCGTTTTTCAAGCATATTGACGTCCGACAGAATGCCCTCGGCCTGTTCCTGAATCCCTTTTTCCGCAAAGATGCTTTCGATCGCATGCATCCGGAAAGGGCCATCGCGCTTTGCAAAGCAAGGGATCATCACGTTTTCGAAGACCGTCAGATCACCGAAGATCTCGGGCGTTTGAAACACCCGGCTGATCCCCATCTGGTTAATCTCGTGCGGCTTGCGCCCCAGCACGGACTGGCCGTCAAACATGACCGAACCGCTGTCCGGGATCAGCTTGCCGATCAGCACGTTCAGCAAGGTTGATTTGCCTGCGCCGTTCGGGCCGATGATTGCATGCGTTGTGTTCTCGGCCACGCTCAGGTTCACGTTCCCGAGCGCTTGTAGACCTCCGAACCGCTTGTTGATGCCTTTGACTTCAAGAATACCCATCGGTCTGTTTCCTTATTCGGCCGGTTCAGTGGCGTTTGGTTTGGCAGCGTCCGCCGACTTGCGCCGTTGGAAGAGCCCTGCGATTTTCTGTCCACCTTGGACCAGACCACCTGGCAGGAAGATGACGACCAGCATGAACATGATGCCCAGTGTCAGATGCCAGCCTTTGCCGATGAACGGATACACCATCGCAACCACGAAATCTTCGAGCCCATCGGGCAAAAAGGCAAACCAGCTGTGCAGGATCGTCTCGTTGATCTTGGAGATGATGTTTTCAAAGTATTTGATGAAGCCGGCCCCAAGCACCGGACCCAGCAGGGTGCCTGCGCCGCCAAGGATCACCATGATCACGATCTCGCCGGATGCCGTCCAGAACATGCGCTCTGGTCCGACCTGGGTATCCATCGCCACCATAAGACCACCCGCCAGACCAGCATACATGCCGGAAATCACGAAGGCCGCAAGCGTGTATGGCTTCGGAGAAAGACCTGCGTAATTCATCCGCTGCTGGTTGGATTTCACAGCACGCAGCATCATGCCAAAAGGCGAGCGGAAAATCCGGATGGCCAGATAGAAGGCGCCAAGCATGACAATGGCTGCAATGTAATACCCCAGATTGAAGGTAAATTCCCAGCCGCCCAGTTGGAGTTGGACACTATTGCTCATCTCGAAGCCGAACAGATTGGCCCGCCCGATCTGGCCTGCTTCCAGTGCGCGATCAAGCAGAGGCGTATCATGCGCCTTGATCTGCAAACCGGTTTCGCCCCCCGTGATCGGGGTCAGCACTGAATAAGCCAAAGAGTAGGACATCTGCGCAAAGGCAAGCGTCAGGATCGAGAAATAGATCCCCGAGCGCCGCAAAGAGATGTAACCCACGATCAGCGCGAAAGCGCCAGCAACGATCACGGCCAGAATGATGGCCGGAATGATGTTCATGGTGACCAGCTTCATGCTCCAGATGGCCGCATAGGACCCTACACCCAGAAACGCGGCGTGACCGAACGACAGATACCCCGTCAGGCCGAACAGGATGTTGAACCCGATCGCCAGAATTCCAAAGATCACGAACCGCTGCATCAGGTCCGGGTAGCCCGCGTTGAACTGCGCCATTGCAGAGCCTTCTGGGAAGGGGTTCAGAAGGAACGGTGCAAACATCGCCATAGTGGCAACAAGCAGCAAAAGCCTGGCGTCTTTTTTCTCTAGTCCGAACATCGGATTAATCCTCCATGACGCCCTTGCGGCCCATCAAGCCCCGTGGACGGGTCAGCAGAATGATGATGGCGACAAGGTAGATAATGATTTGGTTGATGCCCGGCAGGGTCTGCACGACCCAAGGCATTGAAGCGAAACTCTCAAGGATACCCAGAAGGAAGCCCGCAGCGACAGCACCCGGAAGAGATCCCATACCGCCGACAACGACCACGACAAAGCTGAGCACCAGGAAGTCCATTCCCATGTGATAGTTCGGCGCGACAATGGGCGCATACATGACCCCCGCCATACCAGCCACCGCAGCCGCCAGTCCGAACATGAGCGTAAACCTGCGGTCAATATCGATACCGAGCAAACCGACTGTTTCGCGGTCGGCCATACCGGCCCGAACGACCATCCCGAAGGTGGTAAACTGAAGGAAGGCAAATACGGCGCAGATCACGATCACGGAGAAGACAAAATAAACCATCCGCCAGTAGGGGTACATGATCGACAACGGATCGAAACCCAGCCAGACGCCGAAATCAAGGCTGCCGGTAAAGGCGGGCGGGGCAGGGGTCTGGATCGGGTTTGCGCCAAAGAAGTACTTGATGATCTCTTGCAGCACGATGGCAAGGCCAAAGGTCACCAGGATCTGGTCCGCATGTGGACGCTTGTAGAAGTGCTTGATCAGTCCGCGCTCCATGATGAAGCCGATCGTGATCATGATCGGGATCGAAAACAGGATCGCAAGCGGCACCGACCACTGGATGATCGTATCACCGGTTTCCTGCCCTAACCATTCGTAGATATAGGGCACATCCACTTTCATTGGATTGCCCAAAAAGTCAGTGCGTGTTTCGTCGATGACCTCGTGGCTCAAGGACAACAGGCGCGACAGGATCACCGCGCAGAACGAGCCCAGCATGAACAATGCCCCATGGGCAAAGTTGACGACACCCAGTGTCCCAAAAATGAGGGTAAGACCCAGCGCAATCAGCGCATAGGCAGAGCCTTTGTCCAACCCGTTTAGAATCTGAACGATAATCTGGTCCATGGATCAGGTGCCTCGCATGGTAGAAATGTTTGGGGGAATGCCGCAGTCAGGACGCGGCATTAAGGGGTGGGCGCGCGCTATGGAAGCAGCGCGCGCCTCTGGCAACCTTTTAGGCGCCGTTGTTGCAAGTACCCAGCGAGCCGCCAGCGAACTGTGGGTGCTCTGGATCGTATGTCACTTGATCGGCAGGAGTGACCTCTACGATTTCAACCAGGTCGAACTCGTTCTCTGGGTTCTCCTTGCCGCGCACAACGACAACGTCCTTGAAGCACTGGTGATCTGCGCCACGGTACAGTGTTGGACCGTTGCCCATCCCGTCGAACTCGAAATCCTTGAGCGCTTCGCCGACGGCGCATGGTGCAAAGCTGCCAGCACGTGTCACGGCATCTGCATAAAGCAGTGTCTGCACATAGCATGTGTGGGCGGCCTGTGATGGTGGGAAGCCGTACTTTGTACCGAAGGACTGAACGAAAGCGTTGGTGCCGGAGTAGCGTGAACCAAGCTGGTTCTCGAGTTTCCAGTCCCAGTTCTGCGAACCAAGGATGCCGCCGATGTTGTCACCCGCACCGCGCGCCATCAGCTCGGAGTAGAGTGGAACAACGATTTCGAACTGCTTGCCGTTGGCCTGAGCCTGACGCAGACCGAACTGGACAGCGTTTGTCAAAGAGTTGACCATGTTCCCGCCGTAGTGGTTCAGAACAAGGACATCAGCGCCAGAGTTCAGAACAGGCGCGATGTAGGACGAGAAGTCAGTCTGTGTCAGTGGTGTAAGCACTGTGTTGACGGTTTCCCAACCCATGGCTTCTGTCGAAGACCGGATCGCTTCTTCTGTGGTGTAACCCCAGTTATAGTCTGCGGTCAGGTGATAGGCCTTACGGTCGGTGCCGTACTGGGCTGCAAGGATCGGTGCAAGCGCTGCACCGGACATGTAGGAGTTGAAGAAGTGGCGGAAGCCGTTTGCCTTCTTGTCCTTGCCGGTTGTGTCGTTTGCGTGTGTCAGACCGGCCATGAAGATAATGCCGACTTCCTGACACAGGGCCTGTACAGCCACAGCAGTACCGGAGGACGAACCGCCGGTGATCATGATGGCGCCGTCTTTCTGGATCATCGACTGTGCTGTCGCGCGTGCAACGTCAGATTTCGTCTGATCGTCACCGGTGACATACTTTACTTCGCGGCCGAGGATACCGGTACCGTCAAGCGCTTTGGACGAGAAGGTGTTCAGCATACCGCCGTCGCCCTGACCGTTCAGGTGCTCTACGGCAAGTTCCAGTGCGCGCAGTTCGTCAGCACCTTCGTCAGCGTAGGGGCCGGAAAGTGGAACGCAAAAACCCAGCGTGACTTCGCTGGCGCCCGGCGCATTGGTAAAACCGGATTCTTGTGCGCGCAAATATGTCGGCAATGTGAGGCCAGCACCGGCAGCCATACCAG
>NZ_JANQTS010000046.1 GCF_030731595.1 Yoonia sp. | reverse complement strand
CTGGGCGTAAGCCATGGCGAGGATTCCTTTGGGTCCCCTATAGTTGATGTGTTTGTATTGGGGTTCAAGGGCGGCTCCTGACAGGATGTGTCAGGAGGGTTTGGGTGTTCTAGGCCCGCCGCCGTTCAGCGAGGTCGAGAAACGCTTCCAGATAAGGTTCAAGAGACTGGCGTTGTGGTGACGTTGCTTTGTGTTTGAACGACGAGCGAGCTAGAACAACAGCACCCCATCGGATCAGGCGCTGTGGGGACGCATCTATTGCGCCGGACATGATCTCGGAGCGGGATTTGATTTTCCGGATATACTCATCTATCGAGACGCTGCCATACGCTTGGATCATCGCTTTGCCGAATTCGTGGGCTGGGTCAGCGCGTAATCCTTTGGGATCGATCAACCGTGGCCCGTCTTTGGTTACTATTACATTGCTAAAACCCAAGTCTCCGTGGACAACGCGCTCTTGTGCCGTCGTCTGCACCAGTTCGTCAAGGATAAGTGCTGCCCGCTTGATGATCCGGTCAGGGCTCGCGGCATCATCCTTCGCGATCTTTTGCTTAAAGTCTTGCTGAAGTTTGGGTGCGAGACGCTGATAAACGAACTGCCGTATGAATTCTGTCTGAGCGACGGCTTTGGCGACTGTCGCTAAGTGTCTGACGGCTTCAAGTTCGTTATTGGTTCTGACCAATGTATCCAGACCGGGCCCTTCGAGCCACTCCATTAAAACCGCCGTGCGCATGTGGTTCACGCGGAGAACCTGAACGCCGAAGTCAGGTTTTAGTTGCCTCAGAAACGAGATCGCTGCCCCTTCACCACTTGCCCCAATCTGATTGTAGAGTTTTAAGGCGACAGGTCCGTTTGGCCCAAGCGCCTTATAGACAACGGCGCGTTTTGTTTCCGTGACCTTTCGAATGTCTGTCAAACTCCATCGCCCACCAATTCTTTCGGCGGTCTCCTGCGATGATTTCACCGTAATTTGCATCACATCACGCTAGTTGCCCTCGAACACTTTTATCTCCTATGCGATATGGTTGATTCAAAAAACAATATTTGCCGATGTTCGCTGATGCAGCTTGATGATTTCGAAAGTCATGCAACAAATTTGGCGCAGACGACTAACAAAGGAAATCCCATGTCCGACCATATCGATCCCGTCAAACTTGACCGTCTGGCAGAGGTGGCTGTCCGTACCGGTGTCAACCTGCAAGCGGGGCAGGACCTTGTGATCACCGCCCCCATGGCCGCGCTTGAGTTGGTGCGCCGCATTACGGTCCATGCCTATAAGGCGGGCGCGGGGATTGTGACGCCTTTCTTTACCGATGATCAAATCACTTTGGCCCGCTATGAAAATGCCCCTGACGCCAGTTTCGACCGTGCCCCGAACTGGTTTTACGAGGGGATGGCTGCGGCTTTCAAAAGTGGTGCCGCCCGTATGGCGATCACTGGTGATGACCCGATGCTTTTGGCAGCACAGGACCCGGCCAAGGTGGCGCGGCTGAGCAAGGCCACGTCGATTGCCGCCAAGCCTGCGATGGGGCCGATTGTCGGATTCGAGGTGAACTGGAATATCGTGGCCTATCCCGGTGCGGCTTGGGCGGCGCGCGTCTATCCTGATCTGCCGGTGGAAGAGGCACAGGGCAGGTTGATGGATGCGATCTATGCCGCGTCGCGACTTGAGGGCGACGATCCGGTGGCCAATTGGGCTGCACATACGGCCAACCTTAAAGAGCGGGTGAACTGGCTGAATGCGCAGAATTTCAGTGCCTTGCATTACACTGGGCCGGGCACCGATCTGATGCTTGGGCTGGCGGACGGGCATATCTGGAAAGGTGGCGCGTCACCTGCGCTCAATGGCGTGACCTGTCAGCCCAATATCCCGACAGAAGAGGTCTTTACCTGCCCGCATGCCTATAAGGTCGACGGCACGGTCGCGGCGACCAAGCCCTTGGCCTACAATGGTAACGTGATCGAAAATATCGCCGTGCGGTTCGAGGCCGGGCGGATTGTCGAGGCCACAGCGACCAAAGGCGAAGATGTGTTGAACGCGTTGCTGAACACCGACGATGGGGCCAGCCGGATCGGCGAGGTGGCCCTGGTGCCGCATTCCAGCCCGATCAGCCAGTCGGGAACGCTGTTTTACAACACGCTTTTTGATGAAAATGCGTCCTGTCACATCGCATTGGGCCAGTGCTATGCGGACACGATCGAAGGCGGGTCGGAACTGTCGCCTGAAGAGATCAAGCAAAAGGGTGGCAACCAGAGCATTGTCCACGTGGATTGGATGATGGGGTCGGATGCGGTGGATATCGACGGGATCACCAAGACCGGTGACCGCGTGCCGGTGATGCGTGGCGGCGAATGGGCGTAAGCGCGCTTGCGAAACGCCGTGTTTTTGCACATATAAGACCCAGCCAAGGGAGACCCGCAATGCGCGCACGAATCTACAAGCCAGCCAAGACCGCCATGTCCTCGGGCACGGCCAAGACCAAGCATTGGGTGCTGGAGCATGTGGCCGAAACCGCGCGCGAGGTTGATCCGTTGATGGGCTGGACATCGTCCAGTGACACGCAGGCGCAGGTCAAGCTGGCGTTCGACAGCAAGGAAGCTGCCTTGGAGTATGCCCGCGAGCAAGGCATTGATGCCATCGTTCAAGAGCCCAAGACGCGCAAAGCCAATATCCGCCCCGGTGGATATGGAGAAAACTTTGCCACCAACCGTCGGGGCGTTTGGACGCATTAGGCTGATGTCTGTTTAGACTTGCCAAAGACAGGGCTGGCGCGCCATACCACGCCCGTGCGGTCCGATAGCTCAACTGGATAGAGCAGCTGACTTCTAATCAGCAGGTTGAGGGTTCGATTCCTTCTCGGATCGCCAATTCCCCCCTTGAGCATTTGGCATTGCACCTGAATGACACTGCGCGGCGTCTCTCTGACAGTCGAACCCGATGTGTCATTCCTGCCAAGGCCGAACGGCTTTCGAGAAGGGCAAATTTTCGCAAAAGTTAACGAAAAACGGCTATTTTTGGCCGTTTCACCGGTATTTTCAGCTTTGGCGCACGCCAAAGTTAATCACTCCTTAACCGACATCTTTCAACTTTCTTAACCATAAAGGACTGACAGGCACATCTGCCGGTTCTCTGGAGAGAGGTGACTGTATGATGTTCGATTTTCAAAATGATGTGCTTGAAGGGACAGCAGGCCACAGGCGGCAGAAACACGTGCACCGCCATCTTTCCAAGGCGAGTTTTGACCTCTGCCTGTCACTGATGTTGTTGTTGCCCTTGCTGATCCTCACCCTTGTTTTGGTCCTGATCAATCCGTTCCTGAATGCGGGTCCGCTGATCTTTCGGCAGTCCCGGATGGGGCAGGATTGCCGCGCGTTCACCGCCATCAAGTTTCGCACCATGCGGGTTGAGGCGACGGCGGTGCGCGGGGCTTTCGATGCGCTAGAGGCGGATCGCATTCCGCCTTTGGGACGCTTCTTGCGCAAGTCGCGTCTGGATGAGTTGCCGCAGATTATCAATGTGTTGCGCGGAGAGATGAGTCTGATTGGCCCGCGGCCGGATGCTTTCGAACACGCAGTCGTCTACCTCAAGGAGGTGCCGGATTATGCGCGCCGCTATCAGGCGCTTCCGGGGATCAGTGGCTATGCCCAGACCGAGGTGGGTTATGTCGACGGGGTTGATGGGTTGCACCGCAAGGTCGCGGCGGATCTGTACTATCTGGCCAATGCGAGCTTTGGGTTTGATCTGTGGATCACATGGCGCACACTTTGTGTGGTGCTTGGCTGCAAGGGCAGCTAGGGCAGCCTCTCAAGTTTTTGCCGCAGCCCCCGTTGCGGGTCCCTGCGAGCGCTGGCCCAAGCGGTTGGTAATCGGGTGTTTCTAAGGATGGTGGATCAACCAAACTTGGAGATTTTGATGCCCGATCCTTTTGATACCGACTATGTGAACCTCACATCGCCTGCTGTTGCACACTATGCGATTGTGCCCTCTGACGGGGCTGATCTGCCGGTCCGTCCGCGCGCAATTTATGTCAATGCTGGTGGCACGGCAGTCTTGCAGGATAACGACGGCGCAGCGATCAGTTATGAAGTGACTGCGGGGACTGTCTTGTCCATCCGCCCGCTGCGTGTGTTGGCGGCAGGGACCACGGCTCAGTTGATTGCGTGGTACTGAACCATGATCGGTTTTGAGCTTTCGCCGGGGCGTACCGGGGGACGGCCGCCGTCTGCGGCCCCTTTGGCCGCATTTTTCCGGCAGGGTGGCGGCACGCATGTGGGGCTGGCTCAAGCGCCAAACGGGGGGCTGGCGGTCTGGACCGAAGTTGGTGCAGAGCACGCGGCGCGCCTGCGTTTTGACAATGACAATGCAGGCACGCGGTACTCGTGGCGCGAGACAGTTGTCGCCAATTTGCGCAATGTATATCCGGTAGGAAGGATGGCGCTGACGGGGTCTTGGTCTCAGCAGCAGACCTCCGGTTCGGGACGGTCCGGGAGCTATACCGGCAATCGTGCAATTTCGACCTCTTCTACCGGTGCGATTGCGGCGGTGACAGTCGACCGCGCGGCCACCTATGATCTTTGGATCAACTATACCGGTCGGACGAGTGGCGCCTATGTCCGGGTCGAGATTGACGGATCGCAAGACCTTGTGAACGAGATCGGCGACCCCGCAGCTTTGGGCTTCAAGGCGTTTTCAACCTATACACCATCTGATTTGCAGCGCCGCCAGTCCATCAAGGTGGCCAGCGGTCTGAGCGGTGCTCATGAGATCACCCTGACCTTGGGCGGCGCCGCGTCACCGGGCGGAAATACCATCATGATCGAGGCGGTCTCGATTTCGGGGTCGTTGCAGGACCCACATATTCTTCCTCCGCTTTGGACCCCTGCAACGACCTACCAGATGGGGGATGAAGTCCAGTTTGGCGGCACGTTCTACGCTGCACGCGCCAATGGTGTCAGCGGGACGACCGGCCCCTTACATACCAGCGGGATCGCCTCGGATGGCAATCTTGACTGGCGTGCTGACAATCGCCCGACATACCCCGAGTTTGTCGCAATCGACTATCCGTCAGAGCGCGAATACGCGATCCGATTTGCCGTTGGCGGTGTTGTCACGGAACTGGGCGGGCAAACCCATGGCCATGAGGTTCTCGACGCGCGGAGCATTTCACTGGATGGGTTGGCTTGGGTGCCACAGACGACCGGGAGCGGTCTGAGTGTCGGCGCGCAGATTGCCATTGCCGAGGATACGACGTGGCAGACTGGGGCGGGCGTTGCTGTCGCCAGCTGTCAATTGATCCGTTCCGTGGTGCCCGGCTCTGTCAATCATGCTGTCGTCGTGACCGGTACGGGTGCGCAAATGGATGTCGAATGGTTCTATCCGGGGATGTTGCCGATGGTCCGCTGGGACGGCGAGGGTCAGACAACTGTCGTTGACAGCATTGCAGCACCGGCTGCCATCGCGGTCAATCTAGCGGATTTTGCCGGGCAGATGCCCTCGAATATTGATTTCCCGGGTGCGACGCGGCTTGGCCTCTCCGCTCAGGTCAATGGCGCTTTGCTGACCTATGGGCATGAAGCGGGGGCGCAGGGCTCGGCGACGGTCGCGTTGGGCGCGTTGAGTGCGTTCCTGCGACCCAATCTGGATGGCCGTTCAGAAAGCGGGAACGACGACTGGGTCGCCAAGGCCTATATCGCGCCGGACACCAGCAGCGGATTGGTCTTTGGCAATGGTGATGTGGTGAGCTTCTTTAACCGGCATGTGATGTCGGTTGTCTAGACAAAGGCAGAAAAGGGGCCGCTGATATCCGGTGGCCTCTTTTCGGGTCAAGCAGGGACCGACATACCATGCGCCGCGACGAAAGACCCTTGCCCGACCTGCCGCAGTTTTCGTGGATTGATTTTTGACAGTATAAGCCCGGTTGCCGGTGCGCCGGCATCGTCCAAAGCCTGCAGGCCGCGGTTTACCAGTGCCATCGGTGTTTTTGCCCAACGGACCGCATAAATGACCGCATCCGCATGTTGCGCCAAGAGGCGGGTTTCGGGAGCGGTCATCACCGGCGGGCTATCAATGATGATGTGATCGTAGTTTTGCCGCAGCTGATCCAACAGCGCGCCGAATGCTTCGCCAAGCAAGACATCTGCCTGATCGTCTGCCTGTGTTGCCAGCAGGACATCCGCCCTTATCTGCCTGTCATGGATCACCACCTCAGCCGCTGATGCATGACCCAAGATGATATCCTTAATGCTCAGACGCGGTCTTGCAGAGAGGACCGACAGCAAGGTTCGCCCAGCCGGGTCTGCGCCAATCAAGAGTACCGATTTGCCCACGTGGCCAAGCGTGTCGGCCAAGGCGATTGCATGGGTCGTTTTGCCTTCATCCGGAAGGCTCGCGGTAGACAGGATGATTTGCGGCAGCTTTCCGTGATTGGCGATGAGCAGGGAAGTCCGCAAACCCTTGACGGCCTCTGATAAGGTGGATTGCCGATCAGAATCCAATCGTTTCCACAGCTGCGAAGCACTGCCCAAGGCGGTTTTCGGAAATTGGGCAAGTACAGGCAGGTTGGTCGCATCGCATAGCTCTGCAGCGTCGATGACGCCTTTGCGCAAGCTGTAGCTGACGGCCACAAGCACCAGCCCCATGACCGTCCCAATCATGGCCGCGATGGTCAGGATCAGGATCTTTTGTGGGCCGATGTACTGCCCTTTGGTCGCCATCGTGAAGCCTTGCCCGATTGGTGTAATAAGCGTTTGTTGCGCCCGCGCGTCCTGCAACCGGGTAAGGAAGTTTTCGTAAATGACACGGGTCGCATCAGCCTCGCGTCGCAGTTGGTCCAATTGGGCAAGGCCAGAGGATTGTGAAGACAGTTGCGCACTCAGGCGCGCGCGCAATGCCGTTGTTGTCGTGATCGCCGCTTGCTTTTGCGAGATTTCGGCGGGGATGCGGCCGCTGTTATCAATCGGCTGATCTGCCAGCCCAGTCAGTTCCGCCTGAAGTTGGGCCAACTGTTGGTCAGCCTGCAAGACCTGGATGCTGAGTGCGTCAATGCCTGCCCCCTCCTGAAGCTGCGCAGACGCGACCAATTCACTGATCTGGAGCTGCCTTGTCGCAAGCTGGTCTTCGAGATCTGCAACTTGTTCGCTCAACCACCGCAGCGTTGTCTCGCCTGTCGCGACCTGCAAACCGTGCAGATCGGCGAGGTATCGCTGGGCGATGGTATTGGCGATCAGGGCAGCTTTGTCAGGATTCCCGCTGCGCGCTTTGATCTGGAGGATAAAGGTTTCGGGCCGTCTTGAGATCTGGAGTGTCCCGCGCAGGTTGTCATTGGCCTTTTCCGCCATTTCTGCCGCCGTCGGCAGCTGATCTGTCGTGCCGGCCAAGAGATGCCTGATGCGCCTGCGCAGGCTGTCCGGCGCATAGGGCGACGGGGGATTGAGGTAGCGATTGAACTCTGGGTCTGCCATCAGATCCAGTTCTGCGATCACGTCACCAAGCAATTGGTCCGAAGTCAGCGCCGCAATTGCGGTGTTCAAACGCACGTCATCGCTGATGGTGACAGCCAAGGGGGCTGCGCCGGTGCGCAAACCGGCCGGCGCGGGATCGAGAGCGACCGTTGCGATTGCTTCATAACGCGGTTGCGCCATCCGGAAAGCATAGTAGCCGGCAACCGTGACGGCCAAGATCAGGGACAGCAAGATCAGCCATTTGCCCTGCCAGATGACACCAAGAAGCCCCCTGAAATCAAAAGGCGGGATCGGCTCGACCGTTGCCAGCCATTGAGCTTGAGGCGGTTGTCTTGGTTCTGTGCGGTGTTTCGTCATCGAAACCTGATCCCGTAAGAAGCTATGAATGCCACCCCAAAGAACCACAAACCGGTTAACCATTAATTAATCACAATGAATGAGGACTAAAGCCATCGTGGCGCGTGATGTTTGTCGTGCCTGGACTGTGATGATGGCGTGATGATCTTTGCAAAGCTGACAAATCTGGCAAAACGCGGTGCTTTGGGCACGCTTGGCCTGCGTGCGGGCATTGTCGGGATGAATTTTGTTGTCATGCTGGGTTTGGCGGCATTCTTGGGTCTCGAAACTTTTGGCGCCCTTGCCTTCCTTTGGGGGTTGGCCTTGGTTGCGGGGACGCTTTTGTCCCTGGGTGGGCCGCTGATCCTATTGCGTGCGCTGACGGATGGTGGCGGTTTGCGTGGCCGTGATGTGATTGCGCTCAGCCTGATTTATCCCGCGATTTTGGGTCTCACCGCCTTCGGACTGCTATCCACGCTTTGGGCTGAACTGCCTTGGGCCGTCGTTTTGGGCGTCGGTTTTGCGGTCAATCTGTTGGGATGTCTGGCCAGCGTGATGCGGGCGCTGGGCAGTGTGCAATGGTCGATGGCACTGCGCGATGCGGGGCCGCAAATGGCGTTGGGGGTGGGGGCCCTTGTTGCGGGCAATGGCACGGCAGGATCAATCCTCATAGCCAGCGCGTTTGTCATGGGAGCAGGCAGCCTGATCGTGATCTTTTGGTGCCTGCGCCACGAAAGGGCGGGCAGATTGCAGGCAAAGCAGGCGCGGCCGGTCTGGAGCGCGTCGCTCTATGGCACCTCTGTCCTGGGGATGGTCATCGCCCAGATCGATCTGATCATCGGGGGCGCTGTCTTGCCGCCAGAGGCGCTGGGGCTTTACGCGCTTTTGCGCCGGATTGCGAATCTCGTGGCTTTGCCGGTCTCGGTCGCCACTTGGGTCAGCGCACCCCCGATTTCAGCCGCACATGGTGCAAACGACAGGCGCGGTTTGGCCGAGGCCAGTGCTGCTGGCAGTCAGATCGCATTCCTTCCCGGAACCGCCTTGTTCATGATTGGCCTTGCGGCTCTGCCGATCGTCACGCTGACATCGCCTGATGCATTCGCCGCAGAAGCCTCGTTTGCCTTTGGGATCTTGCTGATCGGTGCCTTGGGGCAAGTGGTCTTTGCCTCTGGCTATACGGTCGCGACGCTTTGTGGCCTGGCGCGTTATGCCGCGCTCGCGCGGTTTCTGGGTATCTTGATCTATTTGCTGGCGGTGCCGTTTTTCGGAGCGCACCTGTCGATTACCATGAATGCGCTGGCCTATGTTGTGGCGATGACGGCGGGTGGCGTGTTCCTGTGGGGCACCCTGCGCAAACGGCACGGGATCGATACCTCGGCCATGGTGCTCTGGCGCAGAAAGTCGGGGCGATGGAAACTGTCCTGATCGTGACATTGGGCACGCTGTGCATGGTCCTGCCGTTCTGGCTGGGCGCGCGTTTCGGCCTTGTGCCGCTGGTCTCGCCAATGCATTTGCTGAGTTATTTCTGCGCCTTTGGTTTTGTGATCAAAGTGGTCGTCTACGGCTTTGTTCCGGAATTTGCATTCTTCCAGCGGTACATCGATACGCCCGGCGCCTTGCTGACAGGTGTGGTCTATCTGGCCAGTTTCATCTTGTTGATGTGTCTGGGCTATCTTTGCGCGGTGCGGTCCGATCAGATGCGACCCGGCATTGCAGAGGCGCGCCATATTGCGGCCGGGATCGAAAGGCGGGGCTGGCTTTTTGCCAGCGCATTCGGGGTTGCAGCGGTTACGATCGTCCTGCTTCTGGACGCGCGGGGGTTGTCGCTTTTGTCGCGCGATATCTTGGCGCAAGTGAATGCGGACAAGCAGATCAAGGTGAATGCCAGCGGGGTGGGGGCCACGCTGGCAGGGATCAAGACGTTCTTTATCGTGCCAAAATGCGCCTTTGTCCTGCTGCTTGCGCAGGGGATTGTCTTGCAAGAGCGGCGCATTCTGGCGCAGGCGGCGATCCTTGCGGGGCTTTTGGTCTTGATCGCGCTTATGTCGGGCGATCGGTTTGAATTGGTTGAGCTTCTGGTCTTCGGCTTGGCTGTCTACTTGATCCTCGGGGGCCGCATCGGGGTGCGTATCGGGGTTCTCGCGCTGGCAGCGGTAGTGACCCTTTTCCTTCTTGTGTCCTATATGACGGTCCTGCGGGGCGGTGATCGCGGGCTTTGGGCGCAGATGGTCGGCTCTACCTATTTTCTGGACATCAACGCGGCTGTCATGGTGACCGACCGTGTGACGCCCGCGATGTATCTTTGGGGCGAAAGTTATGGCTGGTGGAGCTTTGGCTGGATCCCGCGCGCGATCTGGGTGGACAAGCCCGCCATCGATCTGGGGGTTTTCCTCAAGCGCGACGTGATGGGTGTGACCACGGGTGGGGCATTCAATGTGACCGGGCCCGGCGAGGCCTTCATAAATTTCGGATGGGCCGGTGCCGGTGTTGGATTCATTCTCGGCTGGCTTTATCGCAAAGGAGAGGTCGCGGTGCTGTGTGCGCACAACAGTCTGCGATATGGAGCCTTCTTGCTCTATCCGCTCATCTTTTACCCCTTTGTTCAGGCCACCCTGCAATCCTCTTTCAGTGCCTTTGTCGTCGGGGCCGCAGCGCAGCTTGTCCTGATCTGGGCGATGATCGTGATTTTCGTGCCGCGCTATCGCATCAGGCGCTATGGGCCCGCGATGAAAGGAGTTCCACACCATGTCTAGGTTGATATTTTGGGCGCTGCGCCTCGCGGGTGCGCTTTACCGCAGGTTTGCAATCCGCATCGCCACGCGGTTGCACAAGGCAGCATTGGCACAGGTTGGTGCGCGAACGCGGTTTCAGGCAGGGGTACGGTTTGATCGGCCTGCAGCGGTCGAGATCGGCGCAGACTGCATCTTTTGGCGCGGCGTCCATGCGCCAGCAGAGGGGCAAAGCCCCGCCTTACGCATCGGTGATCGGGTGCAGGTCAATCAAGGCGTCCTGCTTGACATGACGGGCGGCCTGACGCTGGGCGATGATGTGCTGATCTCTGAGGATGCAGTGCTTTACACCCATGATCACGGGCTTGATCCGCATTCCACGCCGCGCGCGATGCCCAAGGATATAGGCCGCGGCGCGTGGATCGGCATGCGCGCCATCGTCCTGCCCCAATGCCAGCGGATCGGTGCAGGAGCCGTCATCGGCGCTGGCGCAGTTGTGACCCGCAACATACCCGTCGGGGCGATTGTTGCGGGCAATCCCGCAAGGGTCATCGGGCAGCGGAGCCCGCGCGAGGTGGCCGCATGAAGATCTTGCATGTCGTGCCGACATTTTACCCCGCGACCTATTGGGGCGGGCCGATCTGGTCGACCAAGGCGATCTGCGACGGCATCGCCGCCTTGCCGGATGTCACTCTGCGGGTGCTGACCGGTGATGCGGCGGGGCCTGCGATCAGTGACCGGGTCACGCCTGTGCCCTTGCCATATCCGGTGCACTACGCCCGGCGGATTGCTGGCAACTGCATCGCGCCGGGGCTTTTGGCACGGCTGCCCGCCGCCATCGCCTGGGCTGATGTGGTGCATCTGACGGGCACCTACAACATGCCCACCCTGCCCACATTCGTGCTGGCGCGGCTGCTGGGCAAACCTGTCGTTTGGTCGCCGCGCGGCGCTTTGCAGGCCACCCAAGACTGGGCAGAGGCCCCCAACAAGCGTATCAAACACAGCTTTGAGCGTCTGGCGCATGTCTTGCGCCCCGACCGCAGCATCCTGCATGTGACCGCCGAGCAAGAGGCCAGACAAAGCAGGCGGCGTCTTGCAGACATGGCCTATGCGGTGATCCCCAATGCTGTCACGGTGCCACCAAGACAGCAGAAAGCCCCCCCCGATGGCCGCTGCCGTTTGATGTTCATCAGCCGGCTGCATCCCAAGAAGGGGATTGAAGTCCTGTTTGACGCGATGGCGCGACTGCCTGACCGCTTTACGCTGGATGTCTATGGTACCGGAGATCAGACCTATGTCGCAGGGCTGCAGGATCAGGCTGCGCGCAGCGCGGGCCGGATCCGGCTGCATGGTCATGTCGAGGGGGCGCAAAAGACTGCGGCATTCACTGGCGCTGACCTCTTTGTCTTGCCGTCACATTCGGAAAACTTCGGCATCGTGGTAGCAGAGGCCCTCGCGCACGGGGTGCCTGTGCTGACGACCACAGCAACCCCTTGGGGGGCGGTGGAGCCGCATGACTGCGGGCGCTGCGTAGATCTGGCGCAGGTCGATCTGGCGCATGAAATTGCATCCCTTGCAGCCTGCGACCTGCCCGCAATGGGCGAACGGGGCCGGGCCTGGATGGTGCGTGACTTTTCGCCCGCTGCCATGGTGGCGTCGTTCGAGGCGCTCTACCGTGAACTGGCAGCGGGCAGCTTGGCGCAGGTGCCCGCATGACCCCGCTTACCGTCATCATTCTGACCAAGAACGAGGCGCGACATATCGGGCGTGCCATTGCATCGGTGCAAGAGATTGCCGCGCGGATCATCGTTGTTGACAGCGGATCGGTCGACGGCACCGCCACGATTGCCAAAGCAGCGGGAGCAGAGGTGATGCACCACCCTTGGGTCAACCATGCCACGCAGTTCAACTGGGCGCTGGACCAGATCAAGGATGACGCTGGCTGGGTGCTGCGCCTGGATGCCGACGAGCTTGTCACACCAGCACTTGCGGCACAGATAAAGGCAGGTTTGCCTGATGTCGCGGGTCTTTTTATCGGGCGGCGGATCAAATTCATGGGGCAGATGGTCCGGCATGGTGGCGTCTTTCCCGTGCGGATCATCCGGCTGTTTCGCAATGGCAAAGGCCGCTGCGAACCGCGCTGGATGGATGAGCATATCGTCGTTGACGGTCCCACAGCGCATCTGGCGGGAGAGATCATTGACGACAACCGCAACCCGCTGGATTGGTGGGTGGCCAAGCACAACACCTATGCCAGCCGCGAGGTCGTTGACGTGCTGAACCACGCGTTCGGGTTTTTGCCGCAAGCGGCTGCCTTGCAAGGCAAAGGCGGGACTGCGGCAAAACGCTGGATCAAGCTGCATGTCTATCGTCGGTTGCCTTCAGGACTGCGGGCCGGGGCTTATTTCCTTTATCGCTATGTGCTGCGCTTGGGGTTTCTGGATGGCCCGCAGGCACGGGCATTTCACGTGTTGCAGGGCTTCTGGTATCGCTATCTGGTCGATGCAAAGCTGGCCGAGGTGCGCCGTCATATGGCCCAGACAGGTGCTACGCCCGAAGAGGCGATCCGCGCGTTGCTGGGGATAGACGTGCGCGAGGCAGGATCATGTGATGCAAAGGCCGCCGCATGAAGATATCCGTTGTCACCGCCGTCATGAACGGGCGCGCGACGTTGCCGCAGATGCTGGACAGCCTCAAGGCGCAGACCCACCGGCAGGTTGAACATGTCGTGCAGGATGGCGGATCAACCGATGGGACGCTGGACTATCTGCAAACACATGGTCACGGAGCAATGGCGCTGCTGTCGGTTCCTGATACTGGTATCTATGACGCGATCAACCAAGGGATCACGCGCGCCTCTGGCGATGTAATCGGCCTCTTGCATGCGGATGATCAACTGGCGTCCGATGATGTGCTGGCGCGCGTCGCACAAGCGATGCAGGCCCCCGAGATTGATGGGGTTTACGGTGATCTGCAATATATCGCGCGCGACGATGAAACCCGCGTGATCCGCCATTGGAAGGCAGGGGACTTCGCGCCTGCGCAACTGAGGCGCGGTTGGATGCCGCCGCATCCGACGCTTTATCTGCGCCGAGAGGTCTTTGCGCGCGCCGGACTTTACGACACCAGTTACCGGATTTCGGGCGACTACGACGGGATGCTTCGGTTTCTGACGAAAGGGCAGGTGCGGCTGGCCTATCTCCCGCATGTGATGGTGCGGATGAGGATGGGCGGGGTCAGCAACCGTTCCTTTGCCCATATGATCCGCAAAAGCCGCGAGGATTATCGGGCAATCCGGCGGCATCAGGTCGGGGGCATTGGCACGCTTGTGGCTAAGAACCTGTCCAAGCTACCGCAGTTTTCTGGCCGTGGTCAGGTGTAGAAATACACCGTCAGCTGATAGAAAATCGGGGCTGCAAAGATCACGCTGTCAAGCTGATCGACAAACCCGCCTTGACCGGGGATCAGATGTGACCAGTCTTTCACGCCACGGTCGCGCTTGATCGCCGCCAGCACGATACTGCCCAACATGCCGACGAAGGAAGCCGTGCCCGCCATCAACGCTGCTCCGATCACCCCGAAAGGCGTGATCCAGTTCAGCGTCGCGCCGATGATCATCGCGCTCAGCACGCCCATGACCAGCCCTTCCCAAGTCTTGGGCGACAGACCGGGGGCGATTTTCGTGCGTCCGATGCGGCGGCCAAAGAAATACTCCAGCAGGTCACCGAATTGCACGACCATCACCAGAAAGGCGATCATCAGGACCGAGCGGTCGCCATACCCATCGATATCAATCGACATCAACGCAGGCACGTGGCTCACACAGAAGACCGCGATCATCAGCGCCCATTGGGTCTCGGCCACGCGGACCAGAAACCGCTTGGGATCTCCTCGCAGGGCCGAAATCATCGGCAAAAGCAAAAAGGCGTAAACGGGGATGAAGACCGTGAAAAGCCCGGTCCAGCCCAGCCCGACAAACACATATTGCAGCGGAAGAACGACAAAGAACGCCAGCGCCAGTGACAGATGGTCGGCCTGCGCCTTTGTTGTCAGCGTCAGGAATTCACGCAAGGCGGCAAAGGAGGCAAAGGCAAAGAGCGTCATGATCCCCGGTTTGCCCATCAAAAGTGCGATGCCGATAAAGGCGACCATGCCCCACCAGCTTTGCACGCGGGTCATGTAGGTATCGAGCATCGGATTTGGTTCGTGGACGGGCTGGCGCGCACGCAGCACTTCGCCCAAGACAGTCAGCGCTATCAGGATCCCGAAACTGCCCAGAGCCAGCAGGAGGATATCTGCGGTTGTACTGCTCATCCCCGCACCTCGGGCCGCAAGGCCAGCAAGGCGTCAGAGGCGCGTTTGAGAAACGCGTCTTTGCTTTCGCCCTCTTGCACATGAAGCGGGGCGCCAAAGGTGACGGTGCAAATGAGAGGCAGGGGGATCACTTCGCCCTTGGGCATGATTTCGGTCAGATTGGCGACCCATGTGGGCACCAGATCAACATCAGGCCGCGCGACCCCCATGTTATAAAGCCCTGCCTTGAATGGCAGCAGCGGGTCTTCGGTCATGTTGCGGTTGCCTTCGGGAAAGATGATCAGCGATGATCCTTCGTCGAGGGCCGCAAGGATTTTATCCATCGGTTTGTCGTTCACTTCGGGGCGGCGGTCGACAAGGACGCAGTTAAAGACCTCGGGTCCGACAAAGGCGCGCAGTTTGTTTTTCAGCCAGTAGTCAGCGGCAGCAACAGGCCGGACAGTGCGGCGCATTGCGGGCGGCAGGACAGACCAGATCATCGGCATGTCCGCGTTGCTGGTGTGGTTAGCGAAATAGACGCGCTGTCGTGGCAGAGGTTCGATCCCTTGCCAATCGGCCCGCACAGCCGTGATCGCCCGCGCAAAGATGCGGATGGATTGTCCGACGATACGGGCTGCAAATTTGCGCAAGAATTTCATGGTGCTGACTTTGGCGAAGGGGTGGGGATTTGAAAAGAGAAAAGCCTGCCCCCGGATTCAAGGGGCAGGCCGGAGTTTTTGCCTTAAAGCGAGTCACCCGCGTATTCGGACAGCAGCTTTTCGTTACGGGCCTCTTCGATCCGGTTGATGCGGTCTTCGGACATCTTTTCATCAAAGCGGTATTTGACAAAGTTTACGAGCGCGAGGGTCAACATCAAGACCGCCATGCCCCAGAACCCTTTGGTGGCGAGGGGGACGTCAGTGGAGAGCCAGAGCGAGATCGCCAGCATCCCGTAAGCCACAGCGACACCGGCGCCGTTTACGAACATGATCAATGCGTTATCAGATTTATTACGTGTCATTTTGGATTTCCTTTTGTGATAGAGTATCAGGGGTTGGGGTTTATTTCTTGCCAGCCTTCAGGCGGGCCAGAACGTCATCGGCAGTTGAACGGGTGGCTGCACCAAATCCGGCATCGGCCATACGGTCGGTGATCGTGCCGCCATCCAGATCGCGGTTGATATCGGCAAGGATTTCGGACCGTTCGAACGGGTCATCGCGGCCCAGAACGCGAGAGATCAACTCTTCGGCCTCTTCCACGCTGCCAGATGTGACACCGGTGCGGGACATCTGCATTTGGATGTTTTGTTCGCGGCGCACGGCGCGGGCCTGAATGGCACCTTGCTTGAGGTCGATGATCCGGCGGTGGCCGCTTTCGATGGAGGACCGCAGGCGCATGACCTTCTGTTCCAAACGGTCCAGTGTTTCAGTGCGCACAGTCAATTCGTTTTCCATATTGGCGATGGCGCGGGCGGCTTCGGTGGCCATGTCTTCGCGGTCGTTCTCCAGCGCTTCTTTGGCGCGTTTGGTCAGGTCGTTGATGCGCATTTTCAGCGCTGCATGTTGCTTTTCCTCGGATCGCTGACGCTGGATCAGGCTGGCAAGCGTCGCTTTCGCGGCGCGCAGGCTGTTTTCGCTTTCACGAATTTTCTGGTCGATCAATTCGATGGCAAAGGCGTCGCGGACGCGGTCTTCGGCCCGTGCATTCTGCCCGTTGATCAGTGTGGCAAGTGTCTTGAACATCGGTCTCTCCATTTCGTTTCAGTGCGTGAACACTGTTCATGAAGTAGAGATAGCGAATCTGGTTTCCTGTTGCAAGACAAAAATGAACGATGTTCAAAAAATTATGCTGAGGTCGTGATTTGCCTTAAAACAAGGGCGATCATCCGGTCTATATCGTCAGAGGGCACGCCGGCACTTGCCTGATCCAGCCCCAAAAGCACGATCCCATGGACGGACGAAAACAGCGCGCGTGTCAAAAGCGCGATGTCAGTGGCGGCGCGATCGGGGAAAATCACCGCGAGCGGATCAGAGATATAATTGAAAAGCTGCCCCATCTCGGCCAGATACCAATCCGGTGCAGCCTCGCCCGGTGCGCGTTCGACATCAAACAGCGCCCGCCAGCTAAGGTGGTTCTGTGCCGCAAAACGGTGATAGGCCTGCGCCATGATCACCAGTTGTTCGACAGGGTCCTGCGGGGCCTCGGCGAGGCTTGCCGCCACATCTGCGCCCAGCCTGTGGAAAGTGCGAGCGTTTACGGCCAAGACCAGATCGGTCAGATCGCCAAAGACATTGTAAATCGCACCGACGGCGCAGCCCGCCTCGCTGGCCAGATCACGGGCACGCAGGGCGGTCAGACCGTCAGCGGCAATCGTGCGTTCGGCAATCGCAATCAACGTGTCGCGCAATTCCTGTCGGCGGAGTTCGGTTTTCGTGGCCATCTGGTCCTCTGCTTAGTGAACGTAGTTCAATGATACGGGAGCTTAACCAGAGAGGGAAGTGCGAAGTCAAATCTGCCGCGAAGCAGGCCGATGTCCGGGTCAGGATAGCCTCACTTGTAAGATACCTGCTCTTGGCCAAAGGTGTGAACAGGTTGGGAAATTCTTTGATGCGTTTGCTTGGTCTTCGAAACCTTGGTCTGAAGTTGATTGTCGGATTGGTCGCATTGGCCTGTCTGACAGGTCTTCCCTATCGACTGATCGGACTGTGGAACCGGCGTCACCGCAGTTGGACGTCTGTTTTCTTTTGTTACGCAGGATCGCGAAATTTCATCAACAGCTATGCTTTGCCGGGGATCGAAGGATTTTTCCGGTGGCGGCCCTCGCCAATCGGGGTGATGCGTCAGAATGGTGAGTGGGGTCTGGTCATGGCGTCACCCATGACGGAAGAAGATTTTCTAGATCCAGCGAATGCCAAAGCCTTCGGGATGCTGCAATACAGGTTGGCTCGCACGGCGCGCATTCTTGGTGTCGAGGTGATCAACGTTGCCGGAATTTTGCCCGCCGTGTTGAAGCAATCGACCGAAATGGAAGTGAACGATACGCGCGAAACCGTTGTGCAAGCGGTCGTGTCTGCCGTGGCATGTATGCGCCGCACTTATCTTGAAGAAGGGGTGAACGACGTCATTGTACTTGGTGGGGCGGGACGCATTGGAAGCGGTGTCGTGACTGCGTTGCGCCAGCAGGGGTGGATCTGCCATATCGTTGATGTTGCCCATGGTCCGGCAGCGTTTCCCAACCACCTTTCGCACAAGCCGGTTCTCTTGCTTGATATCGCGCGCAAAGGGGCAATCGCAGACTATATCGATGGCATGTGGCCGCAGATCATTGTCCTCAACGAGGTTTTCCCTTGTCCCTCGCGTCACTTGGTCAAACGCATGGCCGAGCGAGGCGTCAGGGTCTTTCACCTTGCAGGCGTTGCAGGAAAGATCACGCCGCCCTTACCTCATGGTTACGAAAACGCGATTCCCTGCTGTGCTGCGCGCCCGGTCCAAGGCGCGTATGACGTGCGCATCATTCCGGTTGGCCAAGATCGGGTGTGACAGGCGCTCCACCTGCAAAGCTGTTCACCCCGTGATAGCCGATCGCGTCTTCCTGCATTTGCAGATGCAGACCGTCGCCCGTGAAGGGATGCGCGCGGGCAAGGTCTTCGTCAAAGTCGATCCCCAGACCGGGGGCTGTGGGGACAGGGATGTATCCGTCCTCGACTGTGATGCTGCCTTTGATCAGAGCGTTGTGGAATGGTGTTTCGATGGTTTCAGCCATCAGGATATTCGGGATCGAGGCCGCGAGCTGGATATTCGCCGCCCATTCGACGGGGCCTGCATAAAGATGGGGTGCGACTTGCGCGTTATAGACCTCGGCAAGCGCTGCGATTTTTTTGGTTTCCCAGATGCCGCCAGACCGTCCAAGGGCGGGTTGCAGGATCGTGGCGGCCCCCGAACGCAAGACGGTTGCAAATTCGGCCTTTGTCGTCAGCCTTTCGCCTGTTGCCACTGGAATAGCGACAGCCGCTGCGACCTTGGCCATTTCATTGACGTTGTCCGGCGGGATCGGTTCTTCGTACCAAAGCGGGCTGTAGGGCTCGAGCGCCTTGCCCAGCCTGATCGCGCCGCCGGTGCTGAACTGGCCGTGCGTGCCGAACAACAGATCGGCGCGGTCACCCACGGCTTCACGGATTTTTTTGCAGAAACTGACCGACAGGCTGATGTCATACATGGACGGCATGTGGCCACCCCGGATGGTATAGGGGCCTGCGGGATCGAATTTGACCGCCGTATAGCCTTTCTCGACCATATCAACCGCGACCTCGGCCGCCATATCGGGGCTGGACCAGAAGTCTGGCAAAGGATGCGCGGGGCGGGGATAAAGATAGGTATAGGCGCGGATGCGGTCGTTCATGCGCCCGCCGATCAGCGCGTGCACAGGGCGGTCGCGGTCTTTGCCCAGAATATCCCAGCAGGCCATTTCCAGCCCGGACCACGCGCCGATGACAGTCAGGTCAGGGC
>NZ_JANQTS010000045.1 GCF_030731595.1 Yoonia sp. | reverse complement strand
ATCTCCATCAACCAGTCTCCTTGGGTGGTATCGTTGGCACGTCCCTATTGCATGGTTACGACCGAACCGAAAGACCCAAACGGAACAAAGCAGCCTTGTCGCGGAGGCGGAAACCGCAGAAGGTCGGCGTCATGACGCAACAGAACGCAGATTCAGTCTCTTGGTGGCATGTGGTCGGGCGCATGGCGTGGCGCATCGGGGTCATTCTGCTTGTCGTCGTCATTGCAAAATTGGGTGTGGATTGGCTTTTGGCCAAAATCGCCCTTTTGGAAAGTGATAGCGCCGCGCAAGCGATGATGGGGCTGATCGTCACGGTCTTGTTTGGCTACGCGATCCTGCTCGCGATCCCCTTTGTGCCCGGTGTCGAGATCGGCATCGCGATCCTTGTGATTGTCGGGGCTGAAGCGGCCCCTTTTGTCTATCTGGCGACGGTTTTTGGGCTAAGCCTTGCATTCTGCATTGGCCAGTATGCGCCGCTCGAGCGGATCATTCGGTTTTGCAACGATCTGTATCTCTTGCGGGTCGCAGCCTTGCTTGAACGGATCGCGCAGACACCCCGACAGGACAGGATCGACGCGATGCACGACAGGCTCCCGCGCTGGATGGCGGCTGCCTTGTGCAACTACCGCTATGTGACGCTGGCACTTGGGATCAACCTGCCCGGAAATATCGCACTTGGGGGTGGTGGCGGGATCATGCTGGCGGCCGGCATCAGCCGCCTGTTCCAGACCCGCTATGTGCTTTTGACGATTCTGCTGGCCACTTTGCCCGTCCCACTGGCGGTCTGGCTCTTGGGAACCGACATCCTGCAATAAAGCATGACGCTCTGCATAGTCATTATGACGGATACAGGCCTTCCCTTTGGGCGCGCAAAAGATACATTCGCGTCAACAACAATCAGGCGCCTGTAAATGTCCAACGATCCACTTGTTATCTTTACCCCGTCTGGCAAGCGCGGGCACTTCCCCGTGGGCACGCCAGTGCTGACCGCGGCGCGGCAACTCGGGGTCGATCTCGACTCTGTCTGCGGCGGGCGCGGGATTTGTTCCAAATGCCAGATCACGCCGTCCTATGGCGAATTTTCCAAACATGGCGTGACGGTTGCCGATACGGCCCTGTCGGAATGGAACAGCGTCGAGCAACGCTATCAAGACAAGCGCGGGCTGAAAGAGGGCCGCAGACTTGGCTGTCAGGCGACGATCCAAAGTGATGTGGTCATTGATGTGCCCGCCGAAAGCCAGGTGCACAAGCAAGTCGTGCGCAAACGGGCCGAGGCGCGCGAGATCACGATGAACCCCTCGACCAAGCTTTATTATGTCGAGGTCGAAGAGCCCGACATGCACGACCCGTCCGGTGATCTGGAGCGGTTGGTCAAGGCGCTGCGCCATGACTGGGGCCTGCCCCATCTCGAGGCCGATCTGGGCGTGCTGAAAACCCTGCAAAAGGCCCTGCGCAAAGGCGAATGGAAAGTCACTGTAGCGATCCATCTGGGCGACGCGGTCTTCAGCCCCCGCATCATCCAGATCTGGCCCGGGTTCTACGAGGGCAAGCTTTACGGGCTGGCGGTCGATCTTGGCTCCACCACTATCGCAGCACACCTGTGCGATCTGCAATCTGGCGAAGTCGTCGCCTCTTCGGGGATCATGAACCCGCAAATCCGCTTTGGCGAGGACCTCATGAGCCGCGTGAGCTATGGCATGATGAACCCGACCGGATCGGATGAAATGACCAAGGCCGTGCGCGAAGGCATGAACGCGCTGTTCGTGCAGATCGCATCAGAGGCCGGGATCGACCGCAACCTGATCGTGGATGCCGTGTTTGTCTGCAATCCGGTCATGCACCACCTTTTCCTTGGCATTGACGCCTATGAATTGGGACAAGCGCCCTTTGCGCTCGCCACATCGGAAGCGATTTCGCTGCGTGCGACCGAATTGGAACTGAACCTGCATCCCGCCAGCCGCGTCTATATCCTGCCCTGTATCGCGGGCCATGTGGGTGCGGATGCGGCGGCGGTCGCACTGTCCGAAGCCCCTGACAAATCCGAAGACCTTGTGCTGATCGTCGATGTGGGCACCAACGCCGAAATCCTGCTGGGCAACAAGGAAAAAGTGCTGGCCTGTTCGTCGCCCACCGGTCCCGCCTTTGAGGGGGCACAGATCAGTTCCGGCCAACGCGCCGCCCCCGGCGCGATCGAGCACGTCGAGATTGATCCGGTCACCAAACTGCCCCGCTTTCAGGTCATCGGGTCTGATATCTGGTCGGACGAGCCCGGTTTTGATGCGGCCATTGCAGGCAGCGGGATCACCGGGATCTGCGGGTCTGGCATTATCGAAGTGATTGCAGAGATGCGCATGGCAGGCATCGTCGATGGTCCCGGCCTGATCGGATCGGCCGAACAAACCGGATCGCCCAACTGCTTCCCCGACGGGCGGACCAATTCCTATCTGCTTTACGATGGCACCGAAAACGGCGGGCCAAAGATCACGGTCACGAATACCGATATCCGGCAAATCCAGATGGCCAAGGCCGCCCTGTATTCCGGTGCACGGCTGCTGATGGATAAATTCGGCGTCGATAAGGTCGACCGCGTTGTACTGGCGGGGGCCTTTGGCGCGCACATCAGCCCCAAACACGCGATGGTGCTGGGCATGATCCCCGATGCGCCATTGTCCAAAGTCACAAGTGCGGGCAATGCCGCAGGCACAGGCGCGCGGATCGCGCTGCTGAACACTGACGCACGGCGCGAGATCGAAGAAACCGTGCATAAGATCCACAAGATCGAAACCGCCATCGAACCGCGCTTTCAAGAGCATTTCGTAAACGCCTCCAATATCCCCAACGCGGTCGAACCCTTCCCGATCCTCAACAGCATCGTGGAACTCCCCGACGTGAACCACAACCAAGGCGGCGGTGGCGATGCAGGGCGGCGGCGCAGGCGGCCGCGCTGATTGCCGCTTGACGCGGTGCGGTGGCGCAATTACCTCCGTCACAGCGATGCGGGTATGGTGAAAAGGTATCACGAAAGCTTCCCAAGCTTCAGTTACGGGTTCGATTCCCGTTACCCGCTCCACGAACTTCCAATAGATGAGGGCCACGATGCCAGAGATTACCCGCAAGCATACCAACGCCCGCATGAGCCAGTTGGTGATCCACAATGGCATCGCCTATCTGGCCGGACAGGTCGGCATTCCGGCGGCCTCGATTACAGATCAGACCAATGATGTTCTTGCCAAGATCGATGCGCTGCTGGCCGAAGCTGGCACCGACAAGACCAATATCCTGACCGCGCAAATCTGGTTGTCCGATATCGGTACGCAGTTTGCCGAAATGAACGCAGCTTGGGATGCCTGGGTGCCTGAAGGCCACGCCCCTGCCCGCTGGACCGGCGAAGCAAAGCTTGCCACACCGGACTATCACGTCGAGATTATCGTGACGGCGGCTATCTAGCCTTCATAGATCACAGCAGGAAGAGCGCGGACAAGCCTGCGGCGGCGATAGGAATGGTCATCGGCAAGACTGCATTTGCCAGCCAATGCCACGTGCTTTGGTCCGAGCCGATGGCCTTGCGCAGTTGAACGACCAACACCGAACTGACAAAGAAAGCCCCCATAAAGACAATGAATGCCAGAAAGGCTTTGTCCAAGGGCACAAAGAGCGCGACGCCTGCCATCAGCTTGACCGCACCGGCGCCGATCCCCGCAAAGGCAAAGAGCACAAGCCCGAAAAGAAAAACCGCACCAGCCAGTCCCAATTGCCAGTAAACAGCTGTCCAGTCTTCGGCAGTCACCGCAACCGCGACGAACAAGGCCACGGGCAGGAACGTCAGCCAGTTTGGAATGCGGCCGGTCTTGACCTCAAGCACGATCGCAACGATCAGTATCGCGGCCATCACGAAGGGTGCATATTGGGCGATCATGGCTCTGTCCTTTGTCTTTTTGCGGATCTATGGCGACATCCGCGCGCTAAGACACCCCATGTTTTTGCAAAAACCCAACAAGTGCGGCAGTTGAGCCATCTTTGCCTTCCGCCGATTTTTTGCCTTCCACAACAGGCTGCAAGGCAGTTGCCAGTTCCTTGCCAAGTTCGACGCCCCATTGGTCAAAAGAGTTGATGCCCAGCACGACACCCTCCACAAACACACGGTGTTCATAAAGCGCGATAATCTGGCCCAGTACTTCCGGCGTTAGTTGCGGATAGGCGATGGTGACCGAAGGGCGGTTGCCCTTGAACACGCGGTGGCGCGCTTGGCGCTCCAGTTCTGCGCCCTCGAATTTATCCGCCACTTTCGCGCGGGCCTCGTCCAGTGTGCGGCCGCGCATCAGCGCTTCGGATTGGGCCAGACAGTTGGCCACAAGCAACTGGTGCTGATGGTGCAGATCATCCTCGTGGCCGCGCGCCGCGACCAGAAATTCACAAGGCACCACCCGCGTGCCCTGATGGATCAGTTGGTAAAACGCGTGCTGGCCATTCGTACCCGGTTCACCCCAGACAACAGGGCCGCTCTGCTCTGCCAGATCAGCGCCGTCCATACTGACGCCCTTACCGTTACTCTCCATCTCCAACTGCTGCAGATAGGCAGGCAGGCGGACCAGAAGATTGTCATAGGGCAGCACAGCACGGGTCGTGTAGCCGCAAACCTGATTATGCCAGATGCCGACAAGGGCCAGCATCGCCGGCATGTTTTCCAGCCAAGAGGCGGATTTGAAATGCATATCCATCGCCTGCGCGCCGCGCAGGAAAGCACGGAAAGCCTGAGGCCCGATCGCGATCATCAGCGAAAGCCCGATCGGCCCCCAAAGAGAATACCGCCCCCCGACCCAATCCGCGAACCCGAACACGCGCGATGGATCAATCCCGAAATCGGCGGTCTTGTCGGCGGCGGTGGACAGGGCCACAAATTGCGCGCCTGTATCGGTAACACTCTGCCCCATCCACGCCTGCGCCGTGCGCGCGTTGGTCATCGTTTCGATCGTGGTAAAAGTCTTGGAGGCCACGATCACCAAAGTCGTCGCCGGATCACATTGCCGCAAAACCCCCGCAATATCGGCAGGATCGACGTTGCTCACGAAATGACAGCGCGGACCGTCGTGATAGGGGGCCAAAGCCTTGACCGCCATCGCCGGACCCAGATCAGAGCCACCGATACCGATGTTCACCACATCAGTGATCTTGCCACCCTGCCCCGTGAAACGCCCCTCGCGCACGTCAGCGGCAAAGCTTTCCATACGGGCCAGTGTGTCCAGCACGCCGGGCATGACGTCCTGACCATCGACCAAGACCGGGCCACCATCAAGGTTGCGCAAGGCGGTATGCAACACCGCACGCCCTTCGGTTTCATTGATCGGTGCGCCCGCAAACATGGCCGCACGTTTTGCCGCTACGCCGCTGCCGTCGAGCAGTTGCAACAACAATTCGCGGCCCGTTTCATCAATATTCGTTTTTGCGTAATCAAGGCGCATGTCACCGGCCTGCACCGAAAAGGCGGCGGCGCGGTCGGCATCGACCATTGCTTCAAAACGGCGGTCTTTGACCTTCGCAAAATGTTTGTGCAAGTCGTTCCACATCGCCTAGCGCTCCGCCCAATGGATGACTGATCCCGGGAGTACAGCCGCAACGGGCGCCTCTTCGGGGGTGAGATGCCGTGCACGCTCCAGCGCTTCGCGCTTTTCCGCGCCAATAATCACGATATGGCGGCTCATTGCGGCTTTCAGCACCTTGGCAGACAGGGTGATCCGGGGTTCGGGCGCACCGGGCGCGCGCATCGCAACCAAGCGGTCATCGCCGTGCAGCGCCAGATCCAGCTGATCGGCACCGGGAAAGATCGACGCTGTGTGCATATCGGCTCCCATGCCCAAGAGCATCACCGAAATCGGCAATTCCGGGGTCAGGGCCTCGGCCAGTTCGGGCAGTTTTTCTTCGGGCGTTTCAGCCTCTGCATAAAGCGGGATGTATGTGGCCGCGGCGGCGCGTTCGATCAGCAACCGCTCGCGGATCAGTTTGGTATTCGAGCGGTCGGATGTCTCTGGTACCCAGCGTTCGTCGGTCAACAACACATGGACCCGCGCCCAATCCAGATCGACCGCGCAAAGGTTGTCAAAGATCGGTCCCGGAGTCGTCCCGCCGGGAACTGCGAAAGAGGCGTGTTCATGCACCAGCAAGCAGTTCTTCAATTCGCTGGCCAGCGTATCCGCAAGCTCCATCATCATCATTTCGGCATCTGGATAATCGACGATTTTCATGGCCCAAGTCCTTTTGGTATTTGGTCATTCAGTCATGCAAGGCGTTGCCCCAAAACGCAATCAGACCTTGATCTCGCGCCATTTCCGGCCATCGCGGTGCATCAGCACCTGCGCATCCTCTGGTCCGTTAGAGCCCGCATCATAAAGCTTGGGCACATCGTTGCGCTTTTCCCAGCTTGCAATCAATGGGTCCGTCCATTTCCACGCGGCCTCTACTTCGTCCCCGCGCATGAACAGCGTCTGGTTGCCACGGATCACATCCATGATCAGGCGCTCATAGGCGTCTGTCACTTCTTCTGCATCATCGCCCAAGGCATCGGCAAAGGTCATATCCAGCGGCACGTCGATCAGGCGCATACCCCCCGGGCCCGGCTCCTTGATCGTGACCTGCAAATCCATGCCTTCGTTGGGTTGCAAGCGGATCGACAGGATATTGCGATGGCGGGCTTCATCGCCTTCAAAGATCGTGTGACCCAAGTCCTTGAACACGACAGAAATTTCAGAGGCGCGGGTTTTCATCCGCTTTCCCGTGCGCAGATAGAAGGGCACGCCGGCCCATCGCCAATTGGCGATCTGGCAGCGCATGGCCACAAAGCTTTCGGTAAAGCTGCGCGGGTTTTCCGCATCTTCGCGGTAGCTGGGGCCATCGGGACCTGCATCATACTGGCCGCGTACGATGTGATGGTGATCAACCGGCTGCAAGGCTCTGATCACTTTGAGTTTTTCGTCACGGACCGCATCGGCCTCGAACTGGCCGGGAGGTTCCATGGCGATCAGGCACAACAATTGCATCAGGTGGTTTTGCACCATATCGCGCATCGCGCCGGATTTGTCGTAATAGGCCCCGCGCCCGGCGACGCCCACGGTTTCGGCAACAGTGATCTGGATGTGATCGACGTAATGATTGTTCCAAAGGGGTTCGAACAGCATATTGCCAAAGCGGACCGCCATCAGGTTTTGCACGGTCTCTTTGCCCAGATAATGGTCGATACGATAAATCTGGCTTTCGTCGAAATGGGCCGCCAGCGTTTTGTTCAACGCATGCGCGCTTTCCAGATCGCGGCCAAAGGGTTTTTCAACGACGATCCGGCTGCTTGAATTGGCAATCTTGTTTGTGTGCAGGCGTTCCGCCAAATCACCAAAAAGCGACGGTGCGACAGAGAAATAGAAGGCCTGCACGACATCCTGCCGGACCAAAGCGGCCAATTGGGGCCAGCCGCCTTCGCCTTTGGCGTCAATCGCAACATAGTCCAGTTGTTGAAGAAAGGCCTCCAAGCCATTGGTATTGCGCGATTCTGGCCCGCCAAATTCGGCCACGGCCTCGGAAATCATGGCCCGATAGCCATCCGCATCAAGCTCGGAGCGTGCCGCACCGATGATCCGCGACCCCGCAGGCATCTGCCCCGACAGGAACCGCCGGAACAGACCGGGCAGAATTTTGCGCCGGGCCAGATCGCCGGTGCCGCCAAAGATAACCAGATCAAATTCATCGACCGGAATGACCCGAGAAACCATAGTCAACTCCCCTATGGATGGTGCGTTAGCGCTAACGCCGCTTTCCTAACCCGCATACGCGCGCAAGTCTAGCACCGGAACGGCCCTAAGCCTCCAGTTCTGCATCCCAATAGAGAAAATCCATCCAGCTTTCATGCAAATGGTTCGGCGGAAACTTGCGCCCGACGTTATGCAACTGTTCTGGAACAGGCCGCCGGGGTGGTTTGCGCAGGCTCATCCCGCATTGTCTCAGCGACCGTGACCCCTTGCGCAGGTTGCAGGGCGAACAGGCCGCCACCACATTTTCCCAGCTTGTCACCCCGCCACTGGCACGCGGCACGACATGGTCGAACGTCAGATCGCCCTTTGCGCCGCAGTACTGGCAGCAAAACGAATCTCTTAGGAACAGGTTAAAGCGGGTGAAGGCCACCTGCTTTTGGGGTTTGATATAGTCCTTCAGAACGACAACCGAGGGGATCCGGATCGAGGTCGACGGGCTGCGCACCACCTCGTCATATTCGCTCACGATATCAACGCGGTCGAGCCATGCAGCCTTGACCGCTTCCTGCCAGGGCCACAGCGACAAAGGGTAATAGGACAAAGGTCTGTAATCGGCATTCAGAACAAGTGCCGGGTAGTGTTTGAGCGCACCGGGCGCGCGCACAAAGTCTGTTCTGAAATCCGTCTGCATCATTGCTCACATCCTAGATCGGCTGTGCGGGGTGCAGTTGAGGCGGCAATCCCGCATTCCTTCTTGATTAGGACTATATATCGCGTCAGAAATGTGACAACCCCCAGAATATGCGACAAAAAGTAGAAGATGCCGCGCGCGACGGCCTTTGCACAAATTAAAGGCTGGTACCGCACAGGATCAGCACTTTCCGCAACGCTGGTCTTGTTCGGTTCCATGCCTTTTCGCGAAAATGCAGCATCTGCCGACCCGCCCTCTTTATCGGGCGGAGGTGGCGGTGAGGCTGTGAAACGCTTGATCGCGACGGACGGATCGAAAGGTTATCCTCGACCCAGTTTCAGTGGACCTCGACTAGCTTAGTCCCAAGCGGTCTTGCATAAAGGCCAAGGCAACGGACAGACCGTCAGGTGCTATGCCATGGCCCGTCCCTTGCATGATATGGGCAAAAACCTCGGTCCAACCGGCCTCTTGCAAGGCCTCTGCCGCCTGCGGTAGCGATTGGACCGGCACCACATCATCCCGATCGCCGTGAATGAGCAAGATCGCCGGACGACTTCGGGTTTCGTCCGCCAGTGAATAAGGCTCCAGCAAACGCCCGGAAAACGCAACAACTCCTGCAATCGCATCTTCGCGGCGCGGGACGACATGCAAGGCCATCATCGAGCCTTGTGAAAATCCCAGCACGATAACCTGCTCGGGCAGCAGGTCTTCGTCCACCATCACCCCGTCAAGAAACGCATCAAGATCCGCCGCAGCCCGTTCGAGCCCTGCGCGGCTCTCTTCCTCGCTTGAACCGTCGATCCACGGAAGCGGAAACCATTGCAGACCCATGGGGGCGGCCATGCAAGCCTCTGGCGCGTCGGGGGCGATGAACAGCGTGTCTGGCATATGTTCGCCCAATGGATCGGCCAACCCGATCAGGTCTGCTCCATTGGCCCCGTAACCATGCAAGAACACCACGCAAGATCGGGTTTCACCTGATACCGGCTCGCGCCGCGTTGCTTCCAATGCACGTGTCATCTGATCCCTTCCCGTTGGTTGTCATGCTTGTAGTAGGCCCACATGATCCGCGCCGCAACCGACCGCCACGGGGACCAGGCCTGCGCCATGGCGCGCAATTCCCGTTCCTTGGGACGCTGGGGCAGATCAAAGATCAGTTTGGCCGCTTCCTGCAAAGCCAGATCGCCCGGCGCAAAGACATCCGCCCGCCCCAGCGAGAACATCGCGTAGATCTCGGCGGTCCATGCGCCGATGCCGGGGACAGCGACCAGCGTCTTGATAACGTCCTCGGTCGGAAGCCCCCGCAAAGCCGCATAGTCGATCCGGGCTGCAACCAGCGCTTTGGCATAGCGCGCCTTTTGACGGCTGAGCCCCAGCGCGCGCAGATCATCCTCGGAGGCTTGCGCGATCATGTCGGGGCATGTCATGTGCGCCGCCTGCAACCGCCCCCAGATCGCATTGGCCGATGCAAGGCTGACCTGCTGGCTGACAATAGCGCTCAGGACCTCGGCGAACCCATCCGGCTTGCGTCGCAAAGGCAGGCCCGGCAAGACCTGCATCACTTGCGCAAAACGCGGTTCTTCCTTGCAGAGCCACAGCGCCCCTTCGGTAACGCAGGCATCTGTGGTGATGATCCGCTCTCTCACAGCGCCCGCACCCATTCCAGTGCGGCAGCGACGGTTCCCACAACAGGCCAGTCCCCCATCGGTGGACGGGCCAGCATCAAGACGGGGATATGCAATTGCCGCGCGGCTGTCAGCTTTGTCCTGCTTGGCGCGCCGCCTGCGTTCTTGACGACCAGCCACTCTACGCCAAGCTCTTGAAAAAGCGCCACTTCGTCAGAAACCGAAAACGGCGGCCGCCCCACCAGATACCGCCCGCCCGCAAAGGGGAATGCATCTGTTGGCGGATCAATCTGGCGGCAGATGACGTCGCGGCCTTGCAGGTTGGCGAACCTTTCCAAGGTCTGCCGCCCGGTCCCCAGAAACACAACCGCCCCCAAAGGAATATGCAAAGCAGCGTCTTCCTCTGTCTTGATCTCGGTCCAGTTGTCACCCGCAACGGGGTGCCAAGGCGGGCGCAGAAATTGCAGATATGGCAATCCTCGTGCGGCACAGATCGCCGCCGTGCGCCGGGTGATCCGGTGGGCATAGGGATGGGTGGCGTCCAGCACCGCAGTGATCCCCGCCTCTTGGAGATAGGCCACAAAGCCTTCGGTCCCGCCAAAGCCCCCACTGCGCGTTGGCAGGGCTTGCGGCTCTGGCAGGCGTGTCGCACCGGCCAGCGAGATCACCGCGTCATGCCCTTGTAAAGCCTGCGCAATTTGCCGCGCTTCGCCGGTGCCGCCCAAGATCAACAGGGTCATGGGGCAGCCTTTGCGATGACCGCGCCCGCGCGATCAATCACGACGATATCAAAGCCGATCCCCGCGCCGCCGAAACGCGCATTGACCTGGGCGAGGGCCGCTTCTGCAACGGCCTGCGCAAGGGCAGCCCCACCCATCTCGAATGCCTCAAGTGCGGTATTCGCATCGGCCACTTGGCGCACACCCGCCAATGCCGCCAGCGCCTTGAAATCGACCTGAGAGCGCGCGGAATGTAAATCCACTGCGCCCTGTGCCAGTTTGGTGATCTTGCCGATCCCGCCGCCGATGGTAACGCGGGACACCGGATGCTTGACCAGATATTTCAGCATGCCGCCCGCAAAATCCCCCATATCCAACATCGCATGATCGGGCAGTCCGTAAAGCGCCTGCACGGTCTTTTCCGAAGTCGCACCGGTACATCCCGCCACATGGGTCAGGCCATCGGCGCGCGCCACATCAATGCCGCGATGGATCGAGGCGATCCATGCAGCACAGCTAAAGGGGCGCACAACACCTGTGGTGCCAAGAATAGACAGACCGCCCGCGATGCCCAAACGGGGGTTCCATGTCTTCAGGGCAAGCTCTTGCCCGCCCGGTACAGAGACCGTGATGGTCACATCAGCAGGTTGCCCGAACTGCGCTGCCACTTCTGTCACCACATCCGTCATCATCTGGCGCGGCACAGGGTTGATGGCAGGCTCGCCCACGCCAATCGGCAATCCGGCTTTGGTCACGGTGCCCACACCGTCGCCTGCCAGAAAGACGATGCCACCGCCGGATACAGACACGGTGACAACAATCAGCGCCCCGTGCGTCACATCAGGATCATCGCCCGCGTCCTTGGTGATGCCGACCCGCGCCCAGCCCTCGCCCGCCTCTGCCAAAGCCAGCGGAAATACGGGCGTTTCACCCTTTGGCAAGGTGATCCCCACCTCAGCCGGAAAGGCACCGCCCCATAGCCGGGTCAGCGCCGCTTTGGTTGCAGCGGTCGCGCAAGCGCCCGTGGTCCAGCCACGGCGCAACTCTCTGGTAGGTGCCTCTGTCATCGGTTGCGACGATAGGCAGGTGCAACAATGACGGCAATCCGCAATCACGCGTCGTTTGCCACCTTTCCAAGGACAGATCAGAGCGGCATAAAGGGGGCATGAATACCGATATCCCTCTTCCCGCCCATAGATGGCCCAGCCTCGAACCCGGGTGGGTCTGGCTATGCGGTGCCGGCCCCGGCGATCCGGGGCTGTTGACGCTGCATGCGGTCAATGCGCTGCGACAAGCGGATGTGGTGATTTACGATGCCCTTGTGCAGGAGGATATCCTTGCCTGGGCGCCGCAAGCCGAACATATCTATGCGGGCAAACGCGGTGGCAAACCTTCGGCCAAGCAGCGCGATATCTCGCTGCGGCTGGTTGATCTGGCGCGCGCGGGCAAGCGCGTGCTGCGGTTGAAAGGCGGCGATCCTTTCGTCTTTGGGCGTGGCGGGGAAGAGGCGCAGACGCTGGTGCAGCACGGTATCCCGATCCGCATCATCCCCGGCATTTCCGCAGGGATCGGCGGGTTGGCCTATGCGGGTATCCCTGTGACCCACCGCGACGTGAACCAGTCAGTGACCTTTGTGACCGGCCATGACCAGTCCGGCAACACGCCGGGATCACTGGACTGGGCCAGCATATCCAAAGGCAGTCAGGTCATCGTGATCTACATGGGGATGAAGCATATCGCCACGATCGCAGACCAGTTGATCCGCGCCGGACGCAGCCTGCATGAACCTGTCGCAGTCGTAACAACCGCTACGACAGAGCATCAACAAGTGCTTGAAACCACACTGGGCACGATTGTTGCCGACATCGACGCGGCGAAACTCGAACCGCCCGCCATCATCTGCGTCGGGCAATCGGTGCTGATGCGGCAAGTGCTGGACTGGCAAGGGATGGCCGCGGGCGAAGCGCCCCGCAACCTTGATCCGCTGGGGCGCGGACGCCCTGCCGAATCCGCCTGAGCCGATGAGCTTTGTGATCGCAGCCCCTGCGTCCGGCAGCGGCAAAACCACGGTCACCTTGGGGCTTTTGCGCGCCTTCAGCCGCAGCATGGCGATCCGTGGTGCCAAATCCGGCCCCGACTATATAGACCCACGCTTCCACGAAGCGGCCTGCGGATACCCCTGCCTGAACCTTGACGCCTGGGCGATGACGCCTGCGCGGATCAGGGCGCTGGCATCCGGCCCCCTGCCGCTGGTCATCGAAGGCGCGATGGGTCTCTTTGACGGCGCGCCGCCCGATGGCAAGGGGGCCGCCGCTGATCTGGCCCGTATTCTTGATCTGCCTGTTGTTCTGGTCATTGACGCGAGCAAAATGGCAGGCTCTGTCGCGGCCTTGGCCCAAGGGTTCATCCAGCATGACCCTTCGGTCAAGATTGCAGGCGTCATCCTGAACAATGTGGGGTCCCCCCGGCACGAAGCCATGCTGCGCCGTGCTTTGGCCGATATACCCGTCTTTGGCGCGATCCCCCGCGCGGCGTCATTGACCCAACCGTCACGGCACCTTGGCTTGGTGCAGGCGCAGGAACGGCCCGATCTGCAAAGCTATCTGGATCAAGCAGCCGATCTGATTGCACAGCATTGCGATCTGCCCCGGTTGCAGTCGCTCTTGCGGCCCATTGGCCATCAGCCTGCTGCCAAGGGCATCACCCCTCCTGCCCAAAACATTGCCGTGGCGCAGGACGCAGGTTTTGCCTTCAGCTATCCGCATATGGTGCAGGACTGGCGCGACGCAGGGGCGGCGATCACGTTTTTCTCGCCACTTGCCAATGACGCGGCACCGGCGTGCGATTTCATCTTTCTGCCCGGAGGGTATCCAGAGCTGCATGCCGGACGTTTGGCCGACAACAGCGTCTTTCTGGACAGTTTGCGCCAGACAAAGGCGCAGATTTACGGCGAATGCGGGGGATATATGACCTTGGGCGATGCGCTGACGGATGCGGATGGCGTCACACACCGGATGGCGGGATTACTGCGGTTGCAGACCTCTTTCGCCACCCGCAAGCTGCACTTGGGCTACAGGCAGCTGACAGCAAAGTCAGGGCCGCTCAAGGGGCGGTGGAGCGGCCATGAATTCCACTATGCGACGACGTTGCAGGCCGAAGGCCCACCACTTTTTGACGCGACCGATGCCGAAGGTACAAGACTTGCGCCAATGGGTTTGATCCAGAACAATGTCTCCGGCAGCTTCGCCCATATGATCGATGCCAGCTAAGCGCCTCTTGCAAGCGCGCCAGACCGGGCGTACCGATACGAAATGACATATACCGACGATACCCGCGCCAAGCGCAATGTGGCCGTTCTTGTGATGGCCCAAGCCATTCTTGGGGCGCAACTCCCCATGATCTTTGTGATTGGCGGTCTGGCAGGCGGGCAGTTGGCCTCCAACGTGTGCCTTGCGACCTTGCCGATCTCCTTTATCGTCTTCGGGTCGATGACCACGGCCCCATGGCTCAGCCCCTTGATGCAGCGCAACGGGCGGCGGTTCGGTTTCTTTCTGGGGGCATTTGCGGGGGCGGTGGGTGCGGCCGTATCCGCCTACGGTCTTTATACCAGTTCGTTCACCATCCTGCTGGTGGGCTCATATCTGACCGGTATCTATATGTCGGCACAGGGGTTTTACCGCTTTGCCGCGACCGATACCGCCTCTGACGCCTTCCGGCCAAAGGCCATCTCATACGTCATGGCGGGCGGGCTCTTGTCGGCCGTATTCGGGCCGCAACTGAATAAGCTGGTCCAAGACGCCTTTGTCGTGCCCTTTCTGGGGACCTATCTGGCGATCATTGTGCTGAACCTTGTGGGCATGTTGCTGTTCCTTTGGCTGGACCTGCCAAAAGGATCAAGGACAGAACCGCAGGTTGTTGTGCAAGCCGGCCGCAGTCGGCGCGACTTGTTGCGCGACCCGCGGATCATCGTCGCGGTGATCTGTGCGATGGTGTCTTACGCACTCATGAACCTTGTGATGACCTCTACACCGCTCGCCGTTGTGGGGTGCGGGTTTACGAAGAACAACGCCAATGACATCGTGTCAGCCCATGTGCTGGCGATGTATGCGCCCTCTTTCATCACCGGCCATCTGATCGCCCGTTTCGGGGTGGAACGGATCATGGCGACGGGCCTTGTGATCCTTGCGGCTGCTGGGGTCGTGGCCTTATCCGGAGTCGCTTTGCCGAACTTCTTTATCGCCTTGATCCTCTTGGGCTTTGGCTGGAACTTCGGGTTTATCGGAGCCACAACCATGCTGGCAGGCGCACACCGTCCCGAAGAGCGCGGCGTGGTGCAGGGCATGAACGACATGATCGTCTTTGGTATGGTGACCGTCGCGTCGCTGGCCTCGGGCGGATTGATGAACTGTTCCGGCGGGACCGCTGTGGAAGGCTGGAACGCGGTGAACCTTGCGATGGTGCCGTTCCTCGTGCTGGCCGGTGGATCATTGATCTGGCTGGTCCGGCAGCCCAAGATGGCGCACTGAAGACGCGAAGATTTTTAGCTAAAAATCTTCAGCGTCGATCAATTTTCGTCGAAAATTGATCGCTGGCCGGACAGGGCCTTACCGCCACCATCCGCGCAGCGAGACGTTGAGAAACCGCAGACTATCCCGCGCCGGATTGGTCTCAAGCGCATCTTGCGCCACGCGGTCGGGATCAGAGCGCACCATGCGCAGGATAGGACGTGCGTGATAGCCCGCCAGCAATGCCGCACCTGACGCCTTGGAGACAGCCTTGCGGTTTGCTTTCGCCTGATCAAGGCTTTGCGAGGCTTGATCGGCCAAGGCCAGAAGACCCGCCCGCGATCCATCAATCAGCGGCTTGCGGTTTTGCGCCTCAAGCGCCGGAATGGCCTGAAAGATATTCGCAACCCCCACGCCATAGGCGAAGTTGCGCACAACGCCCTCATCCGCCGCACCCAGCAGCCGTGCTGCCGTCCACATCAAATGCCCAGAGGTCGCTTGGATATACTCGTCAAAATGCGCGCGATCCTCGAACGGGTCCTGATAGACATCCCAACGTCGGGCGGCGATCAGACCATCCAGACAGCGGGCCGCTTCCGCATCCAGGCAACCCGCAAGCGCATCGACCACCTCGTGCCGACGCACGGTTTGGCCTGTCGCGATTTCTTCCAGCGCATCGCGCCACCATTGCAAGCGCATCTCGGCGATCATCGGTTCTTCGGTCACCCAAGGGGCGCGCGCGACTTCGATGTTGAAGGCATAAAGCGGAAACAGGATGTGCCGCGCCGAAACAGGACCCGCCATTGCCGCCCGAAACCGCAGCGGATCGGCCTTTTCCACCAGGGCGGCACAGGCGTGAAAGCTCATCAGGCCTCTGCCTTTGCCCCATCGCGGATCAGCTTCCAGTTGATCGCATCGATCAGCGCATCAAAAGAGGCATCCACGATATTCGCACTGACCCCCACGGTCGACCAGCTGCGCCCCTGCCCGTCCTCGTTGTCGATGATCACGCGGGTCACGGCCTCGGTCCCGCCATTGGTGATGCGGACCTTGAAGTCCACAAGCTGCATATCGTCGATCATCGCCTGATAAGGGCCAAGATCCTTGGAAAGTGCGCGGCTCAAGGCGTTCACAGGGCCCTGGTCGGACCCGTCCGGGCCTTGGCTTTCGCTGACGTTCAGCATCTTCTGACCACGCACCTTTGTGACCACAACCGCTTCCGAGATCGAGACCATGCGGTTGCGCTTGTCCTTGCGCCGCTCGACGGTGACGCGGTAGCGTTTGACCTCGAAGAACTTGGGCAGCAGGCCCAATTCTTCCCGTGCAAGTAGTTCGAAACTGGCCTGCGCTGTGTCGTAAGAATAGCCCTGCGCCTCGCGCTCCTTGATCCGGTCGACAATCCGCGCCAAGGCCGGATCATCGGCGGCGACCTCTATGCCTGCATCCAGCAGACGCGCGCGCAGGTTGGACTGGCCGGCCTGATTGGACATGGGCACGATGCGGGTATTGCCGACGGCGGCGGGGTCAATATGTTCATAGGTGCTGGGGTCTTTGGCGATGGCACTGGCGTGCAGCCCCGATTTATGGGCAAAGGCCGAAGCCCCCACATAGGGCGCCTGTTTGGCCGGGACGCGGTTAAGGATATCATCCAGCATCCGTGACGCCCGACGCAGACCCTTCAGCGCCTCGGGTGTCACGCCGGTTTCAAAACGGCTGGCAAAAGGCTCCTTGAGCAGCAGCGTCGGGATCAATGTGGTCAGGTTCGCATTGCCGCAACGCTCGCCCAACCCGTTGAGCGTACCTTGAATCTGCCGCGCTCCGGCCAAGACCGCAGCGAGCGAATTGGCCACCGCATTTTCGGTGTCATTGTGGGTATGGATGGCCAGATGATCGCCGGGGATGCCGCTGGCGATGACTGCGGTCACGATTTCTGTCACCTCTTGCGGCAGAACCCCACCGTTAGTGTCACATAGCACGATCCAGCGCGCGCCCGCGTCAAAGGCTGCATGGATCGCCTCCAGCGCATAAGCGGGGTTCGCTTTGTATCCATCAAAGAAATGTTCGGCATCAAACAGCCCTTCGCGCCCTTGCGCGGTGATATGGGCAAAACTGGCGGCGATGTTTTCGGTATTGTCGGCAAGACTGATCCCCAAAGCCGTCGTGACGTGAAAATCATGCGCCTTGCCCACCAGACAGACTGCCTGGGTGCCTGCATTCATCACCGCCGCCAGCACATCGTCGTTCGCAGCCGACCGTCCGCTGCGCTTGGTCATGCCAAAGGCGGTAAAGGTCGCACGGGTTTGGGGCGGGGCCGCAAAGAACGCGGTGTCGGTCGGGTTTGCGCCGGGCCATCCGCCCTCGATGTAATCAAGGCCAAGTGTGTCGAGAACTGTCGCGATCTGGTGCTTTTCAGCAGCCGAAAACTGAACTCCTTGCGTTTGCGCACCGTCACGCAGCGTGGTGTCAAACAGATAGAGGCGTTCTTTCGTCATGCGCCTGCACCCCGCACCCAAAGACTGGTCGAGACTTTGTTTTCAAACTTTCGATGAAAGCTTGTCATCACTTCCCCTCCAGCTTTGCTGCGTCAAAATCAGGACCCGGTGTCCAAGTGGCCTGACCGCCCACATCGGTGACCTGTACACCGGCGGCGGTCAGGATGTCGCGCACCTCGTCGGCACGCGCCCAATCCTTGGCCGCACGTGCGGCCGCCCGATCCGCCAAAAGCGCATCAACGATCTGCGCAATCGCGGGCACCACACCGGAGCCTGCCTCGCCCCCGTCAAACTGCGGGATCGCGGCCCAGTCATTGACCAGCCCCAGCATCTGCAACCCATAGGCAAAACCCGCCAAGGCGACAGGCGTTTTCCCCTTGGCCAAAACATGCAAACGGGACAGCGCACCGGATGTGTTCAGATCATTCGCCAGAACCCCGATGAATTCCGCGTCCGCCTGCCATTTGCCATCGGCCCTCAGAGCCGCGATCAGCTCTGGCCCAAAACCATGCCCATGCAGGATGCCGTACCATTTCCGCAAGGTGCCTTCGGCCTCGGCGCGGCGGGCCTCGGTCCAGTCCATTGTCTTGCTGTAATGTGTGCCCAGCATCACCAGACGGATCACCTCGCCCGGGATACCCTGATCCAGCAGGTCGCGGATGGTAAAGAAGTTGCCCAAGGACTTGGACATCTTCTTGCCCTCGACCTGCAACATCTCGTTGTGGATCCAGTAGCGGGCGAATGCGCCATGCGGATGGGCACAGGCGGACTGTGCGATCTCGTTTTCATGGTGCGGGAATTGCAGGTCATTGCCGCCGCCGTGAATGTCAAAGCTCTCGCCCAGCAATTCATAGCTCATGGCAGAGCATTCGATATGCCAGCCCGGACGCCCGTACCCCCAAGGGCTGCTCCACCCCGGCACGCCGTCACCTGATGGCTTCCAGAGGACAAAATCCATCGGATTGCGTTTGTAGGGCGCAACTTCCACCCGCGCACCGGCGATCATATCGTCCAACGAGCGCCCCGACAGCGCGCCATATGCGGCATAACTGTCTACGGCAAAAAGCACGTGGCCCTCGGCCTCATAGGCGTGATCCTTTTCCACCAGATCCGCGATCATCGTGATCATCTGGGCGATGTAGTCGGTTGCACGCGGCTCATGGGTTGGCCGCTGGGCCCCCAATGCGTCCAGATCATCGTGATACCACTGGATCGTTTCCGCCGTGATATCGCCAATGGCGCGACCGGTTTCAGCGGCGCGCGCGTTGATCTTGTCATCGACATCGGTGAAATTGCGCACATAGGTGACGTGGCCCGCGCCATAAATCTCTTTGAGCAGGCGGAACAGCACGTCAAACACCAGCGAAGGCCGCGCATTGCCCAGATGGGCGCGGTCATAGACCGTCGGCCCGCACAGGTACAAACGCACATTGCGGGGGTCGATCGGGACAAAGTCCTCGCGTCTGCGGGTCTTGGTGTTGTTCAGCCGGATAGTCGTCATAGTGCCTCGCACGTGCGTTACGCCGCGGGCTTACCAAGTTCAGTTCTGATGTGAAACGTGAAAGAGCAACCCGCGACAGATGTCAGCAGATAATAATGCAGCAGGTAATGATGCAGTTGCTTTTCATGGGGATGCCATAGCAGGTGGAAGCGTTGGCGTCCAGAATTT